>NZ_JBFUFQ010000139.1:0-15378 GCF_056403355.1 Rhizobacter sp. P2_H3
GCCCGGCCACGGCGGCCAGCGGCGTCGGTTGGGTCACCGGCGCAGGGGCCGGCTCGGCCACCGGCGGGGCGACGGGCGCCACAGGGCTTGCAACTGCAGGGGCCGCCACGACAGGAGCAGCCACCATCGGCGGCGCGGTGAACACCGGCATCACCGGCGCGGCCACCGTCATCGGTGCCAACACCACCGGCGGGGCGACCGGCGGACGGGCGACCGGTGCGGGCGGCGGTGCGACCGGCGCAGCGGCCGCTTCGGCGTAAGCCTGGGCGTCGCGCGAGCGCAGCGTCTCGAAGGCATGCGCCAGGCCGTCGGCACGGCCTTGCAGCGCCTCGACGTCCTGAGTGGTCGCCGGTGCCGCTTGCTGCAGCAGGTGCTCGATGCGGGTTTCCAGGCGGTGGGCCATTTCACCCAGCCGCATGGCGCCGGCCAGGCGGGCACCGCCCTTCAGCGTGTGCAGCGTGCGCATGCAGGCCGCGGCCGCCGAGTTGTCGGTCGGGCGGCGCGACCACTCGCGCAGCTTGGTCGCCAGCTCGGGGATCAGTTCCTCGCCCTCTTCCTCGAAGATCGGGAACAGCTCGGCGTCGACGGCATCGATCGCATCGATGTCGTCGTCATCGTCGTCACCCTCGTCGTCGACGTCGACGCGCACCGGTGCCGAGCGCTGCGGCTCGGCGGCGAGCGGCGAGAACGCCTTCAGCTCGGGCAGGCCGAGGCCGGCGAAGTTGGTGTCGTTGGTGCCGAACGAGCCTTCGGCCGCGGCCGACAGCGCTTCGGGGTCGAATGCCTCAGGAACCTCGGGCACGGCCGGCAGCTCCGGCGCCAGCGCCATCGGCTCGCTCAGCACGATCTCGGGGGCCGCTTCGAAGGCGGCCAGGTCGTCGAACGACACGTCGAGGTCGCCGAAGCCTTCTTCCGGCTGCGGTGCCGGGATGTCGTCGGTCGACGGCGAGGCCTGCGCCACCTCGGCCGCCGCGTTGGCGGCCTCGAGGCGACGGGCCGAGCTGATCTCGTGTGCGGCCAGGCGCTCCAGCAGTTCCGGTGCGGCGGGCTTCAGGAAGCCGGCGGCGAACTGGTGCAGCAGGCGGCGCACTTCTTCGGCCGAGTCGACGAACAGGCGGGCTTCGTCGGTCGTGCCGGCGCCGATCGCCTGCGAACGCATCAGCGAAWGCTCGAGCAGCCGCGCGAGATGCGACAGCTCGCTGAAACCGACCGTGGCCGAACTGCCTGCCAGCGAGTGCGCGAGCGCGATCGGCATCTCGCCGATCGGGCGGTGCAGCTCCATCGCCCACTCGGCGACTTCGGTCGTCAGGCGGCGCGACAGTTCGTCGGCTTCGTTCAGGTAGATGTTGAACAGCGGGATGCCGATGCGCAGCGGGCCGACGATCTTGACCTGGTCGTCGTCGGACAGCGGCGCCGCGGCCGATGACGGCGACAGCTCGGTGACCAGCGGCGTGGCCTCGACGGCCGGTGCGCTGCCGAAGAAGTCGTCGCCCAGGTCGAGTTCGATCAGCTCGACCGAATCGGCCGACAGCAGCTGCGGCTCGCTGCTCTCGGCGACCGGCAGCGGCTCGAGCACGGCGTCGATCGGCGCGGCCGCGCCGAGCTGGTCGAGCATCGAGGTGTCGGGCAGTTCGATGCTCGGCAGCGTGCCGGTCGGCGCCATGGCGGCCGGCGCAGCGGCCGGGGCCTCGTCGAACGCGCCCAGGTCGAGGTCGAACGACAGGTCGGCCAGCGGGAGCGGCTGGGAGATTGGAGCGGCAACCGGCGCAGCAGCGACCGGCGGCGGCGCCACCGGGCGGGCCGCGGGTGGCGGCGTGATCGACAGCGGCGTCAGCGGAGCCGGTGCCGACACCGGCGCGGTGACCACCGGCCTGGCGGCCACCGGCGCCACGGCGGCCGGCTTCGCCGCGGTGGCGTCGCCGAACGACAGCGACATCAGCGGGACCGGCGCGGCCGGGCCGGCCTTGATCGGCGGCACCGGATCGCCACGGCCGAGCGCGTCGGCGGCGGCCTTCACCACCGCGGCATGGAAGCCGGTGACGTTCTGGGCGGCGATCGCATCGACCCACTTCGCGAAGTAGGCGAGCGCTTCGTTGGAGAAATTCAGCAGCGTCGGGTCGGCCGCCTTCTGGCCGGCCAGCCAGGTGTTGTAGACCTGCTCGCAGGCCCACGCGGCATCGCCGAAGTCCTTCAGCCCGACCATGCGCGAGCTGCCCTTCAGCGTGTGGAACGCGCGGCGCACGGTGGTCTGCTGTTCGACGTCGGCGCTGGCATGCGCCAGGGTCTTCAGCGCCGTCTCGGCGGTCTCGATCACCTCGCGCGCTTCCTCGAGGAAGATCTCGCGCATCTCGGGATCGTCGCCGAGGTCGGTGGCCGTGCCGGCCGGGGCCGTCGACAGGGCCGGCTGCACCTTGGCCGGCGCGGCCTCGGGCATGTCGAGCACCGGGTCGGTGGCGGTGTGGACGAAATCGGACAGCGCCTCGGAGAGCTGTTCGCGCGCGGCCGCCACCTCTTCGGTGTTGTGCGAATGCGCGATCGCGTCCTTGGCATGCTCGACGGCGGCGACCAGTTCGGGCTGCGCCGCGGCCTGCGCTTCATGCGACAGGCGGTCGAGGTCACGCGTGACTTCATCGAGCGGCACGTTGTCGCTCGCCGCGGTGAGCGACAGCGACTGGGCCTGCTCGATCAGGCGCGGCTCCACCGGTGCAGGCGCATGCGCCATCGCGAGGTTGGAGGCCTGGCGCGCGGCGGCGCTGCGGCCCATCAGCGGGCTCAGCGTGCCGGACTTGGCGTCGAACACGAACAGCGACTTCGCCATCTGCGGCTGCACGCTGAGCATGTCGATCAGGAAGCCGAGCGCACCCAGGTTGCCGGCCAGCCGGTCGAAGGTGCCCGACTGCACGACCTGCTGCGGGTCGACCTCGGTCGTGATGAGGCCATCGACGTCTTCGCGCATGCGCAGCACGGCATGCGAGGCCTGGTCCATGCCCAGCACCGACAGCACCCCGCGCATCGCGGACAGCTGGTTCGGCACCGGCACCAGCAGCTCGCGCTGCGCCGGGTTGCGGAAGAACTGGTCGATCGACTTCTCGGCCTCGGACAGCGAGGCGCGCAGTTCCTGCACGACGCTGCCCATGGTCTGGCGGTCGGAGACGCGGCGGTACAGCTCCTCCATCCACGCTTCGAGCGGGTCGGGGGTGTTGCCGGCGCGCACCGAGGCGATGCGCTGTGCGAGCCGGCGCACGCGGGCGGCCTGCTCGGGGTGGTCGAAATCGGCATCCTCGAGCGAGGCTTCGAGGTACAGCACGCTGGTCGCGACTTCCATCGCGAGCGCGGCTTCCGGCGCGACATTCGACTGCTGCGTCTGCACGACGGCCTGCTGCAGCTCATCGGCCAGCAGCTCGCCGCTCGGGTACAGCCGCTTGACCGAATCGCCGACCAGCGAGAACTGTTCGGCCAGGCCGCTCATGCGGTGCATTTCGCCGCCGGCCACCGACGACCAGGCGTCCTTGGCGGTGGAGACGCGCTTGCGGGCCTGCACGATCAGCGCCGGGTCGAAGCGACCGAGGCGGCTGGTGTCGTAGTCGACCGGCAGGTGTTGCGCGAGGCCGTAGGCCAGGCGAACGGCCGCCAGGCGCGGCGTCTTGCGGCCGTCGCCGGGCGAGGCGGCCTGCGCGCAGAAGAACAGCAGGTCCTGGGCGAGGCGCTCGGAGACGTCGGGCTGGCCGCGCTCCAGCGTGCGCAGCTGCGCGAGCAGCCGCGAGGCCACGCGCTTGGTGTGCACGTCGCCCTTCAGCAGGCCGTTGGCCTGGCCTTCGAAGAAGGCGGCCGCGAGCTTCCACAGCGTGGAGTGGGTCAGATCGGACGCCTGCGCGCCGAGACCGGCGCAGATGTCGCTCATGCGCTGCACGGCCGGCATCGGCTCGCCGCGCATGATCAGCAGCAGCTGGCGTTCCATCAGGCCGCGGGCGATCGAATCGGGGGCGCGCGGCTTGACCGTGGTGTCGGTCGGCAGCTCGCGCCAGCGCCAGTCGATGTTCCACAGGTCGGCGGGGTGCACGCGCTCGGCACCGGCCAGCGTCTGCACCGCCTGGTACTGCGGGAACAGCGCGAGCGGCGAGACCGGCTTGTCGGCCAGCAGGCGCTGCAGGTAGTCGAGCAGCGCGAACGACGCGCGCTCGATGGTGTCGACCTCGGCCGACGTGAGCTTCTGCGGCTTCGCGACGAAGCGCTGCACCGCCGCCTCGCTGGCGGCCAGCAGGCGTGCGACGGCCGGCAGGCCGACCAGTTCGAGCGCACCCACCCCCTGGTGGATCTGCTGCCGCGCCGTGCGCAGCACCGACGGATCGACGGCGTCGACGTCGGAGCCGCTGTTCGCCTCGGCTTCCTTCACGTAGCGGCGCAGCGCCTTGTGGGCGGTGTCCAGGGACTTGCGCAGTTCTTCGTGAACCCACGCGAGCGCGCTGAGGTCGTCTGTCGTCTCACTCATGGTGTCGCTCATCGTCGCGTTGGGGGCGGTGGCAATCCATCTGATGCCTGTGTGGGGTGAGGGGCTGCGGCCCATTCAGGGCCGCAGGCAACACACTAGCTCAACCGATCTTGAACCGTGCAACCGATTGCTTCAGTTCCTCGGCCGTMCGGGACAGCTCGCGCACCATCTGTGCGGTGGAACGGGTACCTTCACCGGTCTGCTCGGTCACCGCGAAAATGTGCTGGATGTTGGCCGCCACCACGTTGGCCGATTCGGCTTCGCGGGACGCCTGGCTGGAAATGTGCGCAATCAGGTCGGCAAGCTGGCGTGACACGCGGTCGATGTCGCCCAGTGCGTTACCTGCCGCGTCGGACAGCCGGGTTCCTTCCACCACGCCCTGCGTCGAGCGTTCCATGGCCGCCGCAGCATCCTGGGTGTCGGTCTGAATGGTCTTCACCAGGGCCGCAATCTGCCGCGTGGCGTCGCCGGAACGTTCTGCCAGCCGTTGCACTTCTTCCGCAACCACCGAGAAGCCTCGACCCGCTTCACCGGCCGATGCGGCCTGGATGGCGGCGTTCAGTGCCAGCACGTTGGTCTGTTCGGTAATGTCGGAAATCAGTTCGGTGATTTCGCCAATCTCCTGCGACGACTCGCCCAGCCGCTTGATCCGCTTGGAGGTTTCCTGGATCTGGTCACGGATCGAGTTCATGCCGCCGATCGTGTTCTGCACCGCGGTCAGGCCGGTCTCGGCAGCCTGCAGCGATTGACGCGCCACCTGGGCCGTCTGCTGCGCCTGGCTCGACACGTCGTTGATTCGGCCGGCCATCTGCAGCACCGACTCGCCGGTTTCGCGAATCTCGCGCAGCTGTTCGTCGGACGCGGCCAGCAGTTCGGTCGACGTGGCTTCCACCTGCTGCGTCGTTTCGGTCACCCGACCCACCGTGCCCTGCACCTGCGACACCAGCGTGCGCAGCTCTTCCACCGTGTAGTTCACCGAGTCGGCGATGGCGCCCGTGATGTCTTCCGTCACGGTGGCCTGCTGCGTCAGGTCGCCTTCAGCAACCGTCTGCAGTTCGTTCATCAATCGCAGAATGGCCGCCTGGTTCGCGTCGTTGACGCGCTTGGCTTCCTGTTCCTGGCGTTCGGCTTCGAGCCGCTGGTTTTCGGCGAGCGCGGCACGTTGCGCCTGGTCTCGCACATACAGCTGCAGGAAGCCCGCGCCGCCGAGGGCCAGCACGACGGCCGACAGCACCAGCAGGCCCAGGTTCACGACGTTGAAGCCGGTGACGGTGGACAGGCGGTCCTGCACCGTTTCCAGGCCCTTGCGCAGCGGTTCGCTGTCGCCAATGATCGCGGACTGCGCTTCACGGGCCGACACCAGGCCCTGCAGGTTGCCCAGAATCGAGCTGGCCTGGGTCCGCGTCTCTTCGTATTGCTTCAGCAGCGCGGTCAGGCGCTCCTTGGTCTGCGGGTCCTTGGTGCCCGGCAGGCGCAGTTCGGCGTTGCCGTTCGACAGGCCGTCGGCGATTTCGCGGAACGAGTTCAGGTCCTTGCCCAGCAGGAACACGGCCTCGGGGCTCACGCCTTCCATGGTCAGGAATTCGTTGGCCGACTTGCCGATGCGCTGCGTCAGCATCACGAGCTGGCCGACCGCCGACAGCTCGGCCGGCGAGGCTTCCTGCTGCAGCTTCAGCGACGACACCGTCTCGGCGATTTCCAGCAGGTCGGACGACTGGCGGTTGATCGCGCGCAGCGCCTGGCCGACCTGCGTCAGGATCTTCTGCTGTGCCAGCACGGTGTTCGCGTTCTTCTCGGCGCGGTCGATCAGCGGCAGCAGCGGCTCCAGCGTGTCCTGCACGACGCCCGGCGCCGCATCGACGTTCTGGTCGCCCTTGGCCAGGCCGCGCACGTTGCGCGCCAGCACCTCGGTACTTTCCTTCACCTCGGGGAAGGCCTGCGCACTGCCGATCAGGGCCTGCGACACCGACTTCGCCAGACGCTGCGRCTGCATCAGCGCCTGACCGGAGTAGCCCACCTGGGCCGCGCCCTTGTTGGCCTGGTTCAGCGAGCTGATCGTCATGCCGACCAGGCCGACCAGGCCGAGCAGCACCATGACGCCCAGCACGCGCTGCTGCTGCCCGACCGGCCGGTTGCCGATCAGCGGCACGCCGGTGCCCGACATCAGCGCGGCGTTGTCGCCGCTCGGCAGCCGGGTTTCGGAGAAATCGGCGAGTTCGGACGGCGCAGCCTCCGAGATGATCGACGAGTCGAGGTTCACCGTGTTGGCACCGCCGTCCGGCCGCCCGTCGTCACCGTGCCCCAGGTCGAGGCCGGCCACGTCGTCCAGCGCAACGGCACCGTCGGCGCCATATGCGTCGTCACGGCCTTTGCCCTTGCCTTTGATTTTGTTCAGGAAGCTCATAGGTGCCTCGTTGCGTCGTCTTGGGTAATGCAGTCAGGAGGGCCGGCGCGGGTGCGCCTCAGCCTGCGATCTTCAGGAAAGCGGCCTCGGTGGCCAGCTGTGCCAGGTTCAGTTCGCGCCAGAGGCGTTTGCCTTCGTCGCGGTAATGCGTTCCGACGAAGGCCGGCTTGGCCTGTCCGTCGTCGGGTTCGGGCGTCAGCTGCTGCAGGTTGCGCAGCCCGGCAAGCCGGTCCACCAACACCGCGCAGTTGATGTTCAGGTCGGAGTTGAACGCGACGAACCAGGACTGCTCGCGCACCGGCTCGTTGCCGCGCACACCCAGGAAGCCGGCCAGGTCGACCACCCCGTGCAGCCGGCCGCGCAGGTTGGCCACGCCCATGAACCAGCGGCTGGTGTACGGCACCTGCATGGCGGGCGCGAACGGGAAAATTTCACCGGCCTCCTGCAGCGGGAACAGGAACCCGTGGCTGCCGCACTCGACGGCCAGCCAGGCGCGGCCGCGCTCCTGCGTACGCGCCGCCTGCAGCCTCTCGGCCAGGCGACTTTGCAGTTCGCGCAATGCTTCCTTGTTGGCCATTCAGTTCTCTGCCTGCGGGGCGACGTGTGACGGTGAGGTGGAGTGACGGATGCCGGCGGCGTTCAATCGAACGCGCGGATCTTCGACACCAGCTCGTCGGCGTCGACGGGCTTGACGATGTAGTCGCGTGCGCCCTGGCGCATGCCCCACACCTTGTCGGTTTCCTGGTTCTTGCTCGTGCACATGATCACCGGCACGTCGGTGAAACGCGGGTCGCGCGTGATCGCACGGGTCAGCTGGAAGCCGTTCTGGCCCGGCATGACCACGTCCATCAGGATCAGGTCGGGCTTTTCCTCGCCCAGCCGGCGCATCGCGTCTTCGCCGTTCTCGGCAGTTCGCACCGCGTAGCCGCGCTTGGTCAGCAGCTCCGACAGGTAGTGCAGTTCGGTCTTCGAATCGTCGACCAACAGAATCTTCTGAATCGCCATCGTCTTACTCCTTCAACTCTCTTGCAGGGCAACGTTACCGGGAAACAGCAGGTGTGCGCATCAGGCGCGGGCCGGCCGGTGCTGTGCCACGGCTTGCAGCAACTGGTCCTTGGTGAACGGCTTCGTGAGGTAGTCCTCCGAGCCGACCATCCGTCCGCGCGCCTTGTCGAACAGGCCGTCCTTCGAGGACAGCATGATGACCGGCACGTCGGCAAATTTCGCGTTTCGCTTGATGATGGCGCAGGTCTGATACCCGTCCAGGCGCGGCATCAGGATGTCGCAGAAGATCAGGTCCGGATCGTGGTCGTTGACCTTGGACAGCGCGTCGAAACCATCTTCCGCGAGCAGCACGGTATGGCCGCCCTGCTTCAGGAAGATTTCCGCGCTGCGGCGGATCGTGTTGCTGTCGTCGATCACCAGCACCTTGATGCCTGCGATGGCTTCATTGCTCACCGAGAATCCCCTCAATGACTGAAAGCGGCCGTGGCACCTGCCCGGCACACCATGTAAGAGCCCCAGCGACCATCAGATCTGGACCATTTCGAAATCTTCCTTGCGTGCGCCGCATTCCGGGCAGGTCCAGTTCATGGGAACGGATTCCCATGCGGTGCCCGGCGCGATACCGTGTTCAGGATCCCCTGCCGCTTCGTCGTAAATCCAGCCGCAGATCAGGCACATCCAGGTTCGGGTACCGCTGAGGTCATTGCTCACTTTGTTTTTGTCGCTTCACTACAATGAGAAAAGATTGTAGCGACGCAGATTGACAAAAAACCATTGATTCCTGGGCACCTACGCCACATTCCTCACATTTTTCTAGAAGTCAGTGCCGGCAAACCCGACTCGTCTTCACCTTCCTGACGGACCCCCCATGACCCCAGACGCCCCCCCCGCGGACCCTCAGGCCGACCCGAACCAGGAAGCGCCCGCCCCCGCCTGCGTGATGACCTTCAACGCGAGCGACCCGAGCGGCGCCGGCGGCCTGGCCGGCGATGTCGCGACGATCGCGGCGATGGGCGCGCACGCGCTGCCGGTGGTCACCTCGATCGTGCTGCGCGACACCGCCGAGGTGTTCGACCACAGCGCGATCGACGCCGACGTGGTGGTCGAGCAGGCCCGCAGCATCCTCGAGGACGTGAGCATCGCCGCCTGGAAGGTCGGTTTCCTCGGGTCTGCCGAGGGTGTCAGCGCGGTGGCCGAGGTGCTGTCCGACTACCCCGAGGTGCCGCTGGTCGCGTACATGCCCAACCTGTCGTGGCTCGAAGAGGATGACCAGCAGGCCTACCTCGACTCGTTCCGCGAGCTGGTGCTGCCGCAGACCGAGGTGCTGGTCGGCAGCCACCAGACGCTGACCGATTTCCTGCTGCCCGAGTGGAGCAGCGAGCGCCCGGCCTCGCCGCGCGAGCTGGCGGTGGCCGCCGCGCAGCATGGCACGCGCTTCGTGCTGGTCACGAGCGTGCCGCTTCCCGACCAGTTCATGGACAACGTGCTGGCCTCGCCGCAGGGCGCGATCACCGGCGAGAAGTTCGAGCGCTTCGAGGTGAGCTTCGTCGGTGCCGGCGACACGCTGTCGTCGGCACTGGCCGCGCTGCTGGCCGCCGGCAGCGAGTTGCACGCGGCCGTCGGCGAATCGCTGGCGTTCCTCGACCAGGCGCTGGACGCCGGCTTCCGCCCCGGCATGGGCAACGTGATTCCCGACCGCTTCTTCTGGGCGCTGCCGCCTGGAGAAGAAGGCGAGGAAGGCGAGCCCGGCAGCGGCGGCGCCGCCAACGACGATGAGGCCCCCAAGGACCCCCGGCATGTGCATTGAGACGGCGTGAGATGACGAAAACCAACGAGAGTCTGTTCGAGCGCGCGCGGCGCGTGATCCCCGGCGGCGTCAACTCGCCGGTGCGCGCATTCCGCGCCGTCGGCGGCACGCCGCGCTTCATCGCGCGTGCGCAGGGCGCGTACATGTATGACGCCGAGGGCAGCCGCTACATCGACTACATCGGCTCCTGGGGCCCGATGATCCTCGGCCACGGCCATCCGGCGGTGCTCGAGGCGGTGCAGAAGGCCGCGCTCGACGGCTTTTCGTTCGGCGCCCCGACCGAGCGCGAGATCGAACTGGCCGAGGAGATCCTGAAGCTGGTGCCGAGCATGGAGCAGGTGCGCCTGGTCAGCTCGGGCACCGAGGCGGCGATGAGCGCGATCCGGCTGGCGCGCGGCGCCACCGGCCGCAACAAGCTGATCAAGTTCGAGGGCTGCTACCACGGCCACGCGGATGCGTTGCTGGTGAAGGCCGGCTCGGGCCTCGCCACCTTCGGCACGTCCACCAGCGCCGGCGTGCCGGCCGAGGTGGTGCAGCACACGCTGGTGCTCGAGTACAACAACCTGCCCCAGCTCGAAGAGGCCTTCAGCCTGCACGGCGCCGACCTCGCCTGCGTGATGATCGAGCCGATCGCCGGCAACATGAACTTCATCCGCACGCAGCTGCCGTTCATGAAGCGGCTGCGCGAGCTGTGCACGCGGCACGGCGCGCTGCTGGTGTTCGACGAGGTGATGAGCGGCTTCCGCGTCGGCCTGCACAGTGCGCAGGGCCTGTACGCGCGCGCGCTGCCCGGCTTCGAGCCGGACCTCAGCGTGTTCGGCAAGGTGATCGGCGGCGGCATGCCGCTGGCGGCCTTCGGCGGCAAGCGCGCGGTGATGGAGCAGCTGGCGCCGCTCGGCCCGGTCTACCAGGCCGGCACGCTGTCGGGCAACCCGGTGGCCACCGCCTGCGGCCTGGCGACGCTGCGCGAGATCCAGCGCCCCGGCTTCTTCGAGGCGCTGTCGGCGCGCACCCGCAGCCTGGTCGATGGCCTGGCCGCGGTCGCGCGCGAGAACGGCGTGCCCTGGTCGACCGACTGCGAAGGCGGCATGTTCGGCTTCTTCCTGGCCGACACGCTGCCGCAGAACTACGCGACCGTGATGGCCACCGACAAGGAGCGCTTCAACCGCTTCTTCCACGGCCTGCTCGACCACGGCGTGTACATCGCCCCGGCGCTGTACGAGGCCGGCTTCGTCAGCGCCGCCCACACGGCTGAAGACATCGAGGCCACGATCGCTGCGGCACGATCCGTGCTGAAGTAGCGGCATGCACATCCACATCCTCGGCATCTGCGGCACCTTCATGGGCGGCATCGCCGCGCTCGCCCGCGAAGGCGGCCACCGCGTGACCGGCTGCGACGCCGGCGTCTACCCGCCGATGAGCGACCAGCTGCGCGCGCTCGGCATCGAGCTGATCGAAGGCTGGGGCGCCGAGCAGGTCAGGCTCGCGCCGGACCTGTTCGTCGTCGGCAACGTGGTCTCGCGCGGCAACGAGCTGATGGAAGCCATCCTCGATGCCGGCCTGCCGTACACCAGCGGGCCGCAGTGGCTGGCCGAGAACGTGCTGCAGGGCCGCCATGTGCTGGCGGTCGCCGGCACGCACGGCAAGACCAGCACCACCTCGATGCTGGCCTGGGTGCTGGAGCAGGCCGGGCTGAAGCCGGGCTTCCTGGTGGGCGGAGTGCCGCAGAACTTCGGGGTCTCCGCGCGTCTTGGCGAAGGCAAACCCTTCGTGATCGAGGCCGACGAGTACGACACCGCGTTCTTCGACAAGCGCAGCAAGTTCGTGCATTACCGTCCGCGCACCGCGGTGCTGAACAACCTCGAGTTCGACCACGCCGACATCTTCCCGGACCTGGGCGCGATCGAGACCCAGTTCCACCACCTGGTGCGCACGGTGCCGGCGGCCGGCCGGCTGGTTGTCAATGCGCGCGAGGAGTCGCTGCAGCGGGTGCTGGCGCGCGGCTGCTGGAGCGACGTGGTGCGGTTCGGCGCCCGCAAGGAAACGCCCGGCGCGCTGCGTGCGCGCGGCGAGCCGCATGTGTTCGACGTGCTGCGCGGCAGCCTGAAGATCGCGCACGTCGAGTGGCCGCTGCTGGGCGAGCACAACCAGCTGAATGCGCTCGCGGCGATCGCCGCCGCCGAGCACGTGGGCGTCGATCCGCAGGTCGCGGCGAAGGCGCTCGCCACGTTCCAGAACGTGCGCCGGCGCATGGAGCTGCGCGGCGAGGCCGGCGGCGTGAAGGTCTACGACGACTTCGCGCACCATCCGACGGCGATCCGCACCACGGTCAACGGGCTGCGCCGCAAGGTCGGGCTGGAGCGCATCCTCGCGGTGCTGGAGCCGCGCTCGAACACGATGAAGCTCGGCACGATGAAGGCCCAGCTGCCGTGGTCGCTGGAGGAGGCCGACCTGTCGTTCTGCTACCAGGGCAACCTGGGCTGGGACGCACGCGAGGCGCTCGCGCCGATGGGCGACAAGGCCATCGTGTGCGACACGATCGATGCGCTGGTGGCCGCGGTGCGCCGGGCCGCAAAGCCTGGCGACCATGTGCTGTGCATGAGTAACGGCGGGTTCGGCGGGGTGCACGACAAGCTGCTGGCAGCGCTGGCTGGCTAATTTTGCGCGAGCAAAGGCGCGGGCCGGGGATGTGGGGCTCGCCGGCCCGCGCTTTTGCCGAACCCGTAGCTCGATGCGCGCCGAACACAAGCCCGAGCGACAGCTCGGACATCAACCCTCATTTGTTCGCTTGTCACCTCCACCAGGCAGGGCGGTGGTATGAGGCGCGTGCGGGGAGTCTGTGGAGCGCCAATCAGGGCGGTGCGCCGGAGCTGGCTGGTTTCATGGCCCGCGTGCGCCAGCACGCTTCGTGCACTGACTGTCGCCCACTGTTTGACCACAACGAACGAAGTGAGTGGAGGGAGTTTGGGCGACGGGCCTTGAAACCAGTCAGCGGAGGGTAGTCATTGCCCCGCCAGGGGCAATGACCGCACCGACCGGCGAGCCACAGACTCCCCGCACGCGCCGCACGCTCCAACGCCAGAACGTCAGCTCCGCAGCATCGAGGCCTTCAAAGCCTCGTTCAGCGTCGACAAGCTGTCCTGCAGATGCGCCCGGCTCTCGACCGACAACCGAGGGCTGTTGACCGCGCCGCGCAACTGCCCCTGCAGCTCGACCGCCTCCATCCGCACCAGGCTCAGCGCATCCGGCGGCAGCGTGCCCGCACCGCGGATCAGCAGCGACTGCACGCGGCGCAGGTGCTCGCGCTGCAGGTTGCGGCGCAGCCGGTCGATGTCGCTGCCGCTCTTCAGCTCGCTCCACACCGAGCCCTGCAGCGTGCCGTACACCTCGGCCAGCGAGATCACGTTGCGCTTGTTCGCATCGGCCACGTACAGCGGCAGGTCCAGCAGCCGCGACGCGGTGCCGGGGCTCATCAGCCGGTCGAGCGCCGTGACCTGCACCTGCAGCACCGCCGCCGGAATGCTCACCGGGCCGCCGCGGTCCCACTCGTTGTAGTCGGGCGACAGGCTCGACAGGAACTGCGGCTTGAAGCGGAAGCTGTCCGCGTTGAACAGCCCCTTGGCCAGGAACTGCAGCGCATCGCGCTGCTTGGCCGGCGCCACCGGCGCGTAGGCCGGCCGGTTGGTCGAGCCCGGCAGGTCGCGCACCGTGTTCATGCCGCCGACGTACTTGCCGACCAGGTCGGCCGCGCGGTTGAGCTGCTGGAAGCCGCTGAGCAGCACGCGGCGCTGGCGGATCGCCTCGTCGCCCGGTTGCGGCGTGCGGTCCTGCACCCGCTGCCACAGCTCGCGCGACAGCAGCAGCCGCTTCTCGTAGTACGCGAGCGGGTCGTCGCCCAGGTCGAAGCGGTTGACCAGCGGGTCGATGCCGTCGTTGCCGCGCTGGCCGCCAGCCTCGGCGTCGTCCGAATAGGCGAGCAGCGGATCGGTGCTGCGCCCCGCGATGCGCGCCAGCTCGGCCGCCTCGTCGGCCGGCGCCACCGGCTTGTACGCGTACTCGATCGCCCAGTAGTCGTAGGGCCCGAGCGTCGTGTTGTTCAGGCTCGCCTGCTTCTCGCCGGCCAGCGCCAGGTTGTAGGCGTTGTAGTCCATCACCGAGCCGGAGATGCCCTTGCTCTCGGTGAAGCCCTTGTCCTGCAGCTGCGAGCGGCTCACCACCGTCGACGCCTTGAAGTTGTGCTTCAGCCCGAGCGTGTGGCCGACCTCGTGCATCACGACATCCTTGATGCGCGACTGCACGAAGGCATCCGCCTCCGGACCGTCGGGCGCGATCTCGCCGCGCGCTTCGAGCAGGTCCATCGCGAAGTCCATCTCGGCAGCGGCCTCCTGCGCGTAGTTGCAGTAATCGGCACCACCGAACTTGCTCCACGCGGCGAAGGCGGGCGAGGGGAAGGACGCAGCCGAGGCCTGGGCACGGCCCACGTCCTCGACCAGGAAGCGCCGCGCGCCGCGCCCGAACACGTCGCTCATGCCGATGTCGGCATCGATGATCTCGCCGGTGCGCGGATCGGAATGGCTCGGGCCGATCGCGAAGCCGACGTCGGCGCCGGTGAACCAGCGGATCGACGCATGGCGCGCGTCCATGTTGTCCCAGTCGGCATCGTCGGGCTGCTGCTTCGCGACGATCGCGTTCTTGAAGCCGATGCGCTCGAAGGCCTTGTTCCATTCCAGCACGCCGGCCTCGACCGCCCCGCGGTACTGCACCGGGATGTTCTTGTCGAGCCAGTAGACGATCGGCTGCTTCGGTTCGGACAGCTCGGCCTGCGGGTCCTTCTTCTCGAGGCGCCAGCGCGTCACGTAGTGCAGCCGCGGGTTGGCCTTGGTGTCGGTGGTCAGGTCGGTGACGACGTCGAAGAAGTGACCAAGGCGCGGGTCGGTCTTGCGCGGCGCCATCGGCTCGCCGAGCTTCGCGAAGTTGTACACGTAGCCGATGAACATGCTGCGCGGATCCGGCGTCGTCTGCGGCGGTGCCGGCGTCGGCACCGGGCTCGGCGTGAGCGGCGGCGCGGGCAGCCGCGAGGTCGCGAAGTGCATGCGCGCGTTCAGCGTCGTCAGGTCGTCGGTGACGCGGATCTTCTCGAAGTACGAGTTGCCGCGGTCCAGCGCGAACGGCAGGCGGAACGCGGTCTCGATCGCGGTGGAATAGCCGGGCATGTCCGACAGCAGGAAGTTCGCGTCGACCAGCACCGACTTGCGCTGCGGGTGCGGCGCGCTGACGATGGCGGCCGCGCCCAGCAGGCTGTTCGAGAACGCCTGCTCGACGCTCGCCTGCATCGCCGGCGTGGTGCCGACGTAGTTGGTGTTCAGCGCCACCAGCTGGATCAGGTTGCTGCCGATCTTGCGGAAACTGGCCAGCCACTGCGGGCCCATCTGGCTGGCGTACAGGCCGCGCTCGCCGATCGAGTTCGAGATGTTGATCGACAGCATGAACGGCTGGTCCAGCCGCTCGACCGGGATCTCGAGCCAGGTCTTCTCGTCCTTGCGCCACACCGGCACGAAGCCGTCCTGGCGGGTCGCGCCCTTGATGATCTCGTCGAAGGGCTTCGGGGCGGCGGGGTCGAGCCGCACCACGGTGGCGCCGGGCGCCGAGGCCGCCGAGGCGGCGGCTGCCGCG
>NZ_JBFUFQ010000140.1:0-15290 GCF_056403355.1 Rhizobacter sp. P2_H3
GCCGCAGCCTCCGCCGCGCCGGTCGCCGCTTTGCCACGCTGGCCACGCCGGCGCCTGCTGCGCACGGCCGGTGCCGCGCTCGCGGTGGCGGTGCTGTTGTCGACCGCCGCCACGCTGGCGATGGGGCTGCTGCGCGACCCACCATCACCGGCCGATGCCGGCGCGGCGCATGCCGCCGTCGCAGCAGCGTCGGCGGTCGACGATGCCCCCTCGGCACCTGGCGGCGGGGCGTCCGAAGCAGCCAGCGCGGCGGCCGCCGCCTCGGCGCCCACGGCCGGTCCGCCCGCTGCGCTCACCGCGCTGTTGCAACGCCTCGCGCTCGACGACGTGCTCACCATCTCGCTGCAGCCGGGGGGCGCCTGGCGCATCAGCGGCTACCTGCCGACCGCGAAGGCCCGGACCACGCTCGTGAAAGCGGTGGAGGAACTGCGTCCGTCGCCCGAGCTGCAGGTGTTCGCGCAGGACGAGATGATCGTGGCCGCGCAGCAGGCGCTGATCGCGGCCGACCTGCCGGGCAGCCTGCGCTTCGTTCCCGGATCCGGCAGCGGCACGCTGAAGCTCGTCGGCGCGGCACGCGGCGAGGCGCTGGCCGACGCCGCCGCGATGACCGCGATCCGCCGTGTGCCCGGCCTGCACCAGCTGGAGGCCGAGGTGCTGATGCCCGAGGACCTGCTGGTGCGCCTGAAGGAAGAGCTGACCACCGCCGGCCTGAACCGCCGCGTCGTGTTCGCACGCGAATTCCCCGAGGTGGTGCTCACCGGCAAGCTGGTCGGCGACGACCTCGCCCGCTGGCAGGTTCTGTACGACAAGTTCCGCTCGAGCTTCGGCGACACGCTGCCGATCCGCGCCACCGTCGACGGCACGCCCCCGGTGCTGCCGTTCGTCGTGCAGGCGGTGGTCGGCG
Source organism: Rhizobacter sp. P2_H3 (assembly GCF_056403355.1). Lineage (NCBI taxonomy): Bacteria > Pseudomonadati > Pseudomonadota > Betaproteobacteria > Burkholderiales > Sphaerotilaceae > Rhizobacter > Rhizobacter sp. P2_H3. The sequence continues at coordinate 905 of NZ_JBFUFQ010000140.1, forward strand.
GCCCGTCGCCCTACCTGGTGACCGAGGACGGCATGCGGGTGATCCGCGGCGGCCGCATCGCCGGGCGCACGCTGACGGCGATCCAGGACGGCGAGCTGGTGTTCGAAGGCGGCGAGCGCGTTCGCTATGCACGATGACCCGAGGTGACGATGAAGCAAACCTGTTTCACGAGCGAACTCGAGGAGCGCCTCGCCCGCGACGAACGTGGCGAGTTGCGCACCGAGGTGATGACCCGGCTGCACGCGCTGCAAGCCCGGCTGCAGGCCGAGATGCGGCTGATGCACCCGCGTGAGCGCTATCTGCAACTCGAAGCGGCAGCCCATGCCGTGGACGCGGCGTTGCAGGTGATGCCGCGGCTCCAGGTCTGCGTGCCGTAGCGGCGCCCAGAAGATTCCCCCCCTCAACCCTGCCTTTCCAGGCAACTCAAAGGAATGACACCATGGCAGACTCAGACTCCAGCCTCACCGGATTCGCGACCAGCATGGGGACCGTGATCAGCACAAACATGGGCACTCTCGCGGACAAGGCCAAGAAGCTCGGCGACAACCCCTCTGTCACGGAGACGATACTGCTCCAGGTGGACGTGACCGGAATGACCTTGGTCGCGGAAGGAGCGGCCAACATCATGAAAACCTTCTGCGACAGCTGCAAAAACTCAGTGCAGAAGTTCTGACGTCAGCGCCAACGCCAGTGATTCGCGCGCCACCTGCAGCACGGCCGTGTGGTCGTCGTGCAGCGCATCGAGCTCGGCCAGCAGTTCGCGCAAGGCCGTCGTCTGCTGCAGTGCGCGCAAGGCCCCGGCGAACGCCAGCGCCGCGTGCCCCTGGGCCGGCTGCTCACCGCCCAGCCGGGCGCAGCGCCAGGCCTCCTCGCCCAGCGAACGCGCCTCGCGCAGCCGGCCCTGCTGCAGGCAGGCCTGCGACAGGCCGGCAAGCGGCACGGCGCGGGCCGATTCATGCAAGGTTTGCGCGATCGCGAGGCCCATCGCGTGATGGCGCTCGGCCGCAGCCCAGTCTTCGCCGATCGCCGCGAGGTGCCCGAGCGACGCGCAGGCATCGCGCAGCAGCAGGCGGTCGCCCGCCATCTCGACCTCGCGGCGCACACGCGCCATCGCGTCGCCTGCGTCCTCGTCGATGCCGCCATCGATCGCATCGGCGAGCTGGCCGGCGCCCATCACCTCCGCCCGCAGTCGCAGCTCATCGAGCCCGGCAGCCGCTGCGCACGCACCTGCCTCACGCGCGCGCAGCAAGGCCTGCCGCGGCCGGCCCTGCTGCGCGAGTCGCAGTGCGTGCAACAGGCCGGCCTCGGCCTGCAGGCGCGGGCTGTCGTCGCGCCGCGCACGCTCCTCGAGCTGCGCCAACGCCTGTGCGGCATCGGGCCGGCCCCGCAGCAGCGCAAGCCGGGCCTGCGCGAGGTCGAGTTCCGGTGCGTCGATACCGGCGTCGCGCAGCACCGCGAGCAGGTGCCCGGCTTCGGCATGGTCGTGTGCGCGCAGGCGCTGCAGCGCGCGCTGCCAGGCTTCGTCGAGGAACGCGTCGCCCGACGCCACGGCCTGCACCGCCGCATCGGGGACGGTGATCCAGCGCGCCACCAGCGCGGCCGCGGGGCCGGCGGTGCCCTCTGCCTCGTCGGCCACCACGCTGCCCTCATGCGTGACGGTCTCACCCGCATGCAGCGCCAGGTGCAGCACGCTGCGTCCGTGCTGACGCTCGAGGCGGGTCTCGAGCACGGCCCGCGCGCCCAGGGCCTGCATCACGTGCGCCACGCGCTGCCGGACGCCGCTGCGCTCGGGCTCGTCCTTCAGCACGGCGAGGACCTCGCGCACGCTCGCCAGCCCGTCGACCCCGCGATCCGCCAGGTGGGCGCCCAGCAGCGATGCCAGGCCGAGTGCCACCCATGCCAGTGCCGGATCGGCGCTGCGGTCGTCGACCGGCAGCACGGCGAGTCGCGGCCCGACGCAGCGGCCGGGCGTCGCACCCGACGCCGCTGCGCCGACCGCGCACGCGGTCGCCGGCGCCGCAAACCGGTAGCCGGCGCGCGGCAAGGTCTGGACCAGCCCCTGCCGCGCGTCGAGGTCGCCCAGCGCCTTCCGCAACGACATCACGACCCGGGCGACGACGCCGTCGGTCACGTCGGGCCGCGGCCAGCAGCGGGCCATCAGCTCGCTGCGGGCGACGCCTCGGTGGCGATGGCGCACCAGGTACAGCAGCACGTCGAACGCGCGCGCGGACAGGCGCAGGCGCCGGCCGGACCGCGTCACGGTGCGTCGCGCGCCGTCGAGTTCGAACTCGCCGAAACGCCAGGCCACGGTGTCGTCGCCGCGGTCCGGGCTGCTGCTCGCTGCCATGGCCGCTCAGGCCGGCTGCAGCGCCGGCCGGTGGCGAGGCGTCGCCAGCTCGAGCAGGCTCGGCAGGCCATCGGCCTCGCCGGCCGCGGCCTGCCAACGCGCCTGCACCGCGAGGGCGGGGGCGTACCCGCTCGCGACGGCCGCCTGCATGAAGGGCTCGATCGACGCGAGCAGTTCGCGCGCCTCGTCGCGCTCGCCGAGCTGCAGGTGCAGCCACACCGCGTCGAACAAGGCGTCGCAGCGCGCCATCGACGGCAACTGTTCGCGCAGGCTGTCGTGCAGCAGCGCGAGCGCGGRCTGCAGTTCCCCTTCGGCCGCGGCGACGAGCGCGCGCAGGTGCAGGCTCGAACCGCGGATCGCGCGCTGCAGGCGGCCCGCCGCGCGCGCGCGCAACGCGTTCGACAGCTCGAGCGCCGGCGCGAGCAGGCCCAGCTGCACCAGCACGCGCACCTGCAGCACCGCCACGTGGTAGCCGAGGCTCGGGCTGCGGATCGGGCCACGCTGCGCGCGATCGAGCACCTCCGCGGATTGCTGCAGGCGCCCGCTGCGCGCGAGGATCCACGCCTCGGCCAGGTCGATCGCCGCAGGCAGCGCGGCGCCGCGACGCATGCGCTCCAGCATCGCGTCGCAGGGGGCCGGGTCGGCCAGCGGCCCGCTCGCGAACCGCACCGCGCAGACGCCGGTCAGCCCGCAGGCCCAGGGATCACCGGAGCGCACCGCATGATCGAACGCGCGCCGGTACCAGCCGGCCGCATCCGCCATGCGGCCCAGGTCGCGCAGGCAATGGCCGACATGCGTCAGGCTGTAGGCGGCGCCCGCGCTCAGGCCGTGCTGCTCGCTGAAGCGCGCGGCCTCCTCGAAGGACTGCAGCGCATACGGTGCCTCGGCCCGGTACAGCGCGATGCGCCCGCGCACGTCGGACAGGTGGGCCATCGCCGACGGATGCTGGAGCCGCGTCGCGAGCGCCGCCGCCCGGTCGAGCAGCCAGGTGGCGACGGCCGGCTTGTCCAGGCAGGTGAGCGTCTCGGCACTGGCCAGCAGCAGCTGCAGCTCGGCGGCAGCATCGCCCGTCGACTCGGCCTGGCGCAAGCCATCGCCGAGCAGGCGCTCGGCCTCGGCGAGTTCACCGCGTGCATGCCGGCAGGCCGCCAGCAGGTGCAGTGCGCGCAGTTCACGCGCGGCGTGCCGATCCTGTCGCGCATCGCACAGCGCGGCCTCCAGCAGCCCGAGCGCGCGTGGGTCGCGCTGCCCGACCAGGCAGTGCGCATGATCGAGCTGCAGCTGCGGGTCGTGGGGCCGCTGGTCCATCGCCACGCGCAACAACGCCTCGGCGCGACCCCACCGTTGCTCGTCCAGCGCCTTCAACGCACGCGCATGGGCTTGCGCCGCAAAGCGGTCGTCGCACGACCGGCCTGTGCAAACGCGGGCCGCGATGCGCTGCGCCAGCTGCTGCGACAACCGGACCGGATCGGTGCCCACCATGCTGCCGCACAACGTGCCCAGCGTCGGGCCGTGCGCCGCGAAGCCCAGCGTCAGCACACCTCCCGCCGCCCGCGACATGGCGGCGCGCACCACCTCGACAGGACCGAGCGCTGGTGCGAGTTGGCCGGCCAGCGCCTCCAGCGCCGGCTCGGCATCGAACGCCGTGGCAACCGCCAGCAGGTGCGCGACCGGCACCACCGCGGCCGGGCCGAGCAGGCGCGTCAGCTCGTCGACCGTGGTCGACATCAGCCCCAGGTCGATCCACGCGTTCGCCAGCTCACCGGTGTCGTTGGCGAACGGCAGCACGGCGATGCGGGCCACACCGGCAGCGCCGGCCGCCGCCGATGCGGCCTCGGCCCCGCGGTCGACGGCCCGCGCCGGCCCCTCCTCGACCTCGGCCACGAAGCGGTACCCGATGCTGTGGATGGTCTTCACGGCCGGCGGCCTGCCCGCCACCTCCACCGCCTGGCGCACCTTCATCACCGTGCGTGCGATCACGCCGTCGGTGACGATCATGCGATGCCACACCACGGCCAGCAGCTCCTGCTTCGTGACGACCCGGTGGCGATGGCGCAGCAGCAATACCAGTGCGTCGAAGACCTTGGGCTCGATGCGCACGGCCTGGCCCGCGCGCGTCACCTGGCGGGTTGCCGCGTCGACCTCGATGTCTTCGAAACGGAACTGCTGGATGTCCAAGAGCGCTGCACTCGCTGGCGGTGATCCGCCGTTGTAGCGAGAGATCGTCGAGAAACTGTGCAGCCCGCCCGCGGCATTGGCCGGCCGCGGGACATTCTCACGGGGCCGGCCGGCCCAGGCGTTCGATCAGGGCCATCGCGCCGGCGGGCGCCCGCTCCTTGGCGCCGTTGATGAAAAAGATGAACACGTCGCGCGGCGCGGCATCGCGCGGGGCTTCCACACGCGGCAGGCCGTCGGGTTCGCCGCCGGACGCCCAGTGCTTCGCGCAACCGGCGATCGCCTCCAGCGCCTTCGGCTCGTAGCCGGTCGGCACGGCCGCCTGCGCCGACATCAGCCGGGCGTAGACGAAATCGCCGGTCACGTCGGCGAACGACGGGTAGTCGTCGGAATGGGTGAACACCGTCGCGACGCGGTGGCGGCGCGCGAGTTCCAGGTACGGCGCGCAGCGGAAGCTGTCGTGCCGCACGTCCATCACATGGCGCAGCGGCCGGCCGTCGACCTCGGCGGGCAGCAACTCGAGAAAGGCCTCGAAATCGGCCGCATCGAAGCGCTTGGTCGGTGCGAACTGCCAGACGATCGGGCCGAGCTTGGACCGCAGCTCGGACAGCCCGCTGCCGATGAAGCGCCCGATCGACTCGCCCGCCTCGGCCAGCACGCGCCGGTTGGTGCAGAAGCGCGAGGCCTTCAGCGCGAACATGAAGCCGTCCGGCGTCTCGTCGTGCCACTTGGCGAACGTGGCCGGCTTCATCGTGCTGTAGTAGGTGCCGTTCACCTCGATCGCGGTGAGCCGGCGGCTCGCGTACTCCAACTCACGCGCATGGGGCCAGCCGGCGGGGAAGAAGTTGTCGCGCCAGGGCTCGTAGGTCCAGCCGCCGATGCCGACGCGGATCAGGCTGCGGGCTGTCGATTCAGGCGCTGTCGATTCAGAGATACCCACGCGCTTGCTCCCGGAAGTGAAGCGCGATCATCCCCGCAACCGTGCCCTGACAGCAAGTGACAACCGGGCCCTACACGCGGTGCAGCTGGCCGCCCTCCCACTTCACGCGGTCGCCGACGCGCAGGTCGTCGACGCGCTGGAAGTCGTAGCTCTGCACGCTGCCGTTGTCGAAGCGCACGCTGACGCGGTAGATCTCGTCGTCGCGGCGGTTGCGCCGCTCGATCTGGTTGCCCACCACGCCGCCGGCCACCGCACCGACCCCGGTCGCCGCGACGCGGCCCGTGCCGGAGCCGATCTGGTTGCCGACCACGGCGCCCAGCACGGCCCCGAGCACCGCACCGCCGCCCGAGGTGCGGCTGGCCACCGGCACCACCTCGATGTCGCGCACGCGGCCGTACTGGGCATAGGCCGGCGCCGGCGCAGCGGCCACCGGTGCCTCGGCGACCGTCCGGCGCTCGTCGCGCGGCGCGGAACCGCAGGCGCACAAGGCCGCGGCGACGGTGATGGAAGCGAGGGAAGCGATGGATCGAGCGATCATGGTCTGCTCCTGTTGTGGACCGACGGTGCCATCGTCCGCGCCGGCAGGTCGCGTACGAATCGGCGGCGACCGCGCGGCCGCGTCGGTGCCCGGCGCATGCCGCTGTAGTCGTTGCCCGACAGTGGCGCCCGCGCGTCAGCGGCCGCGGAAGGCGCGGCGGTACTGGGTGGGCGTCACCGACAGCCGGGCCGCGAACAGCTGGCGCAGCGACAGCGCCGAGCCGAAGCCGGCCTCGGCGGCCACCGCCTCGATCGATTTCGTGCCGGTCTCGAGCAGGCGCTGCGCGCGCGCCAGGCGCTGGTTCTGCAGCCACTGCAGCACCGTGGTGCCGGTGGCCGCGCGGAAATGCCGCGTGAAGCTGCGCCGGCTCATCGCCGCGCGCGCCGCCAGCCCGTCGAGGCCATGCGGCTGGTCGAGCCGCGCGAGCGCCCAGGCCATCACGGCCGCGAGCCGCTGGTCCGCCCCGCTGCGCGGCAGCGGCTGCTCGATGTACTGTGCCTGGCCACCCTGCCGGTGCGACGCGACCACCATGCGCCGCGCAACCCGCGCGGCCACCTCGGCACCGGCGAGCTCGCGCAGCAGGTGCAGGCAGCAGTCGATCGCGGCGGCCGTGCCGGCGGAGGTCAGCACGTCGCCGTCGTCGACATAGAGCACCTCGGCATGCAGCTCGACCTGCGGAAAGCGCCGTGCGAATTCCGCCGCCAGGTGCCAGTGCGTGGTGGCCCGGCGTCCGTCGAGCAGGCCGGCCTCGGCCAGCACGAAGGCGCCGATGCACAACCCGACGATGCGCGCACCGCGGGCATGCGCGCGGCGCAGCGCCTGCAGCAGGGCCTCGGGCGGGCGCTCGGCGGCATCGCGCCACGACGGGACGATGATCGTGTGCGCCCGTGCCAGCGCCGCGAGGCGCTGCGTGGCGCCGATCGTGAAACCGGCGGTCGTGCGCAGCGGGCCGGTCTCGCCGGCGCAGACCTGCAGCCGGAACGGCGGCACCCCGTCGCCGGCCATGTCGGGACCGAACACCATGCACGGCACCGACAGGTGGAACGGGCTGATGCCGTCGAATGCGACGACGGCGACACGGTGCGGTTCGGGCGATCTCATGGCCCGATCCTATCGAAGTCGGGTATTCGGGCCACTGTCGCCGGGCCGCGATCGGGCGAACAATCGATCCCGTCGACGGCACGCAGCCGTCCCCCTTCCAGGAGAAATGCCATGTCCACCCTGCCCACCCCGCGCCGTGCGCTGATCGTCATCGACGTGCAGAACGAGTACGTCAGCGGCAAGCTGCCGATCGAGCACCCGCCGGTGGCGGGCAGCCTGCTGCAGATCGGCCGCGCGATGGATGCGGCGCGCGCGGCCGGCATCCCGGTGCTGGTGGTGCAGCACAGCGAGGCCGCGACCGCGCCGCTGTTCGCGACCGGTTCGCACGGCTGGGCGCTGCACGAGGTGGTGGCGAGCCGCGCGCGCGACCACCTCATCGAGAAGCAGTGGCCGAGCGTCTTCACCGGCACCGGCTTCGCCGACTGGCTCGCCGCGGCCGGCATCGACACGCTGAGCATCGTCGGCTACATGACGCAGAACTGCAATGCGTCGACGGTGATCGAGGCGACGCACCGCGGCTTCGCGGTGGAGCTGCTGTCGGACGCGAGCGGCGCGCTGTCGTACGAGAACGCCGCCGGCCGGGCGAGCGCCGAGGAGATCCACCGCGTGTTCAGCGTCGTGTTCCACAGCCGCTTCGCCGCGGTCACCGGCACCGACGACTGGATCGCCGCGGTGCAGGCCGGGCGCACGATGGCGCGCGACAACATCCCGGCGTCGAACGCACGCGCGCGGGCCGCCGTGCCGGCCTGATCAGTGATCAGTCGACGGGCCGGCGCCACACCGCCAGCAGCGCCTTGAATTTGGTCCACACCGACAGCCGCTCGTCGCTCAGCGCATCGAGGAAGTCTGACAGGCCCTTCGACTTGGCCATCGTGTAGAAGGTCAGCACCGTCGTCGCGACGAACACGATGCCGAACAGCCACAGCTTGCGCCCGGGCGGCGCGTCGGCCTCGGACAGCAGGTTCATGCCGAGGAAGCCGGTCGTCACGGTTCCGACCAGCCCGAGGATGGTGACCACCGTCAGCCGCACCACCGTGTTGGCCTGGCGGCGCAGGCTGTCGGCGTCGAGGTAGCTGTTCATGTCGGCGATGCGCTCCTTCACCTCGGCGTACAGCGCATCGAGCCCCAGGTGCGTCGAGCACATGTGGAACAACGCGCGCACCTGTGCCTGGTCGGACACCGAATGGAACCAGTAGCGGTGCGTGAAGCGCAGGAAGGATTCGAAGCTCGCGCGGATCGCCCGCTTGAAGCGCCGCACGCTGGCGGGGTGGCCGATGTCGAGTTGCCGCAAGGCCTCGACCAGCGTGTCCGAGAAACTCAGCAGCGCCGCCTTCTGGAAGTGCGCGATCAGGAACAGCAGGAAATGCTGGTGGCGAAACTGCGCCAGCACGCCGCGGTCGCGGCAGTTGTAGAAGGTGGAGCGGGCGTCGCCGACGACGATCAGCGAATGCCCGCTGCACAGGTAGCGCGTGCGCGGCGCCATGCCGGCGTCGATCCAGAAGCGGTCGTAGCAGAAGCGCTGCTCGAAGTCGGCGGCGCGGCCCTGCACCGTCGATTCGAGATAGGGCAAGGCGGTCTCGGCCTCGCTGCCGCCGATGACGAGACCGAGGCGGATGAAATCGCCGCGCGTCAGCCGCGCCGGATCGTCGACCGCGAGGAAGCCCATCACCGGCATGCGGTGGTATTCGATCTGGCGGTAGCGCAGCAGGCCGGGCTCGCCCGAGTGGTCGCTGACCAGCGGCTGCAGCATGAAGGCCCAGTGCGACGCGATGCGCGGCGCGCGGTGCTCGGCCACGTGCGCGAGGAAGGCCTCGCGCTGGCCGGAGTCGGAGCGCGCGAGGACCTGGCCGTCGGCACCCAGCCATTCGACGCCGTGCATGCCGTGCAGCGGCGTGCCCCCGGCATCCCAGCCGGCGGGGTAGCCGCGGCCGAAGCGGTAGAGCAGGTCCTGCGCCTGCGCGAGGCTCAGGTCGCTGATGCCGACCTCGAGGTTCAGCATCACGATGTCGAGGTCGTAGAAGAAGTACAGGTCGGCATGTACCACCTCCAGCGTCAGCGGCGCGTCGCCCGGCCGCGGCACCACGCGCACCGCCTTCACGTCGTGGCGGCGGAACACACGCATCGGCGAAGCGCCGTCGCCCGTCGCTGCATCACGCTTCGCGCGGCCATCGCCGTACAGGAAGCGCTGCACGTAGGGCAGGAAGCTGACGAACTCGTTGTAGTGGCGCTCGTGGAAGCGGGTCGCGTCGCCGGTGTACTCGTCGACCTCTTCGCGCCACGGCGAGTCGGGCAGGTCGCGCAGCAATTCCCATGGCCTGGCATGCCGCGCCGCGGGGCTTTCCGGCGGGATCAGCCGCAGCGGCCACAGCAGGATCTGCCGCAAGTGGCGCACCGGCTGCGCGGCGGCGGCCTCGTCGGCCGTGACGGCGACCGCATCGAGTTCGGAACTGCCCATGGTCACGGCGCGGCGGAGGATCAGCGCAACACCAGCCAGGCCAGCGCGCCGACGGCGGCCAGCAGCACCGCACAGGTGCCCATCAGCAGCCGGCTGCGCAGCCGCAGCCGCTCGATCGCCTCGACGACCTTGGCGTTGTGCTCGGCCAGCGATTCGATCAACGCCGCGGCCGCCTGCTGCTGCTCACCGAGCCGGGCCACGGCGGCTTCGAGTTGTTCGATGCGCTGCTGCGGCGGCGCTGCAGGATCCTGCACGACCACCGGTTCCGGCTGCGTGCGGGTGAACACCTTGCGCGCGCCCTTCACGAGGCCGGGCGCCGCCTCGATCACGTCACCCCACGGGATGACCTTGAGCGCGCTGATCCAGCTGATGGCCACGGCGGACTCCTGAAGGCCGCGCCGCGGCGGCCATGGCGCAGTGTAAGCAGGTCGGCACGTGTTGCGCCGGCCTGCGGGAACTCAGCTGCGACGCACCTGGTTGCCGTCGACCCGCACGCGGTCACCGACCCGCAGGCCGGTGCTGCCGCTCTGCTCGAAGGTGCGCTGCTCGCCGTTGTCGAGCGTCACGTGCACGCGGTAGCCGACCACCTTCTCGGAGCGGTTCTTCTCGATCTTGTTGCCGACGACGGCGCCGCCGACCGCGCCTGCGACCGTCGCCACGTCGCGCCCGGTGCCGTTGCCGATCTGGTGCCCCAGCACGCCGCCGAGCACGCCCCCCGCGACCGCACCGACGCCGGTTGCCTTCGGGGTCTCGGTGATCGGCTCGATGCTGCTGACCTGGCCTGCGCGGTCGCTGCGCACCGGGGCGGGCGCGGGTGCCGCCACGCGGTAGGTCGGCGCGGGTGCCGGCACGGCCTGCACCGGTGCCGGCGCGGGTGTCGTGACGGGGGCGGCAGGCACGGGCGCGGCTGCCACCGGTTCGCCGTTCTGCGGTCCGCAGGCGCTGACGACCATCGCAGCGCACAGCGCGCTCAGGACCACGCCCGGGGTGTACCAGCTCTTCGTGTTCATGTTGCTTCCTTTCGCTGCCGGCACCGGCCGGTGGATGCGGTGGATCGTCGCGCCGTGGCGGGGGGAAGGCTGTCGCCGCGGGCCGCGTCGCGGCGCAGGAAGCCTGCGTTCCCGGCTGTAGGGCAACGCCGACGTGCACCGGGGCAGCGTGAGCAGATGCAACGACTGTAGGCACGCTCCTACGCTCGTTTGCAGCCTCGGCCGATGGCAGCGGCGCCGAGTGCACGCGACGATGCCTGTCATGCTCCCCACCCCGTGGGAGCGCTCGCCGAGGAGCAGTGACGATGGCAAGCGATGCAGATTGGCTGGAAGACGTGCGGCGCTGGGCCCTGGGTGACCCGCAGCCGCACCGGCCGGCAGCCGAGCCCTCCGATGTGCCGGCAGCGGCCTTGCCGGACGATCTGGGCTACGAAGCGGCCCACCCGGCCCTGCAGGCGCGCCACTGGCCTGACGCCTTGCCGTCGAAGCCATGAGCGCCGTTGCGTCGTCGCCCACGTCACCTGGCGGTGCGGCCGCTTTCTGGAATCGCAGGCCGGCCATTCCCCCGCACTGGCGTTCGGAGAACGCGCTGATGCTGGCGGGCCTGACCCTGTCGGCTGTCTTGCTGATCGCGTTCTGCGCGGTCGTCTCGGGCGTGGTGCGCAGTGCCGAAGCGATGCACCAGTCGTCAGTCCAGCCCGTGGATTCGACGGCGAACCGCCAGGCCACCGGCAGCGACGAACGCCCGGGCTAGAACAGCTCGACGTCCCCGATGATCGAGTCGTCCTCGAGCGCGCCGCTGGCCACCAGCGCCGCATGGCTGCGCACCTGGTTGCGGCCGTGGCCCTTCGCGTAGTACACCGCCTTGTCGGCCCGCTCGAACGCACCGCTCGGGGTGTCGCCGGGCTTCACCTCGGTGAAACCGATGCTGATCGTGATGCGCCCGACCTGCGGGAACGCATAGGCCTCGGTGTTCTGCCGCATCCGCTCCAGCGCCATGGCCGTGTCTTCCTCGCGGGCGCAGCGCATCAGCACGACGAACTCTTCGCCGCCGAACCGGTACAGGCGGTCGTGGAAGCGGAAGCTGCTGCGCATCAGCCGCGACAGCAGCAGCAGCACCTCGTCGCCGATCAGGTGGCCATAGCTGTCGTTGACCGACTTGAAGTGGTCGATGTCGATCACGCCCAGCCAGTAGTGCTGGTGCGATGACGGCGGCGCGCGGCGCGTGTCGGCATGCGACACCAGCACCGGCGTGTTGGTCGCCTTCAGGAAGCTCTCGTCGAAGGTCTTGCGGTTCAGCAGGCCGGTCAGCGTGTCGCGTTCGCTGTAGTCGAGCAGGCCTTCGAAGTTGCGGTAGATGCGCAGGATGCTGCAGACCAGCCGCTGCGACTCATCGCTCATCGCCGCCTCGGTCTCGACCTCGAGCACGCCGACCACCTCGCGGTCGGTGCTGACGGCGAAGACCGTGAGGTTCGGCGTGCCGGGCACCGCGAGCACCGTCTGCCCGTTCATCGCCTGCAGCCGCGCCGGGAAGGCGTCGAGCGCGGGCAGGCTGTCGACATCGGCCCACACCGGATCGGCACGCGCCACCGCGTCGTGCAGGCCCAGGTGGGCCCGTGTCAGCCAGCGCTCCTGCCCCTGGTCGCCGACGCTGCGGTAGATCGCCACCGACAGCGGGCGCAACAAGTCGCGCAGCGCGCCCACCAGCGTCACATCGAGAATGTCGCGGTCGCGAAACCCCGTCAGCTCGGCGAGATGGTCGACCAGCTCGGACATCGGGTGTTCTCGTGTGAGCGCATGGTGGCCGGATTACACCAAGGTGACGTCGGCCGTGTAGCGCCCGATCAAGGCCAGCAGGTCTTCTTCCGAATACGGCTTGCCCAGATAGTGGTCGACGCCCAGTTCGGCCGCGTAGTCGCGGTGCTTCTGCGCGATCCGCGAGGTGATCATGATCACCGGCAGGTCGCGCAGGCGCGCGTCGGCGCGGATGTTGCGCACCAGGTCGAAGCCGTCCATGCGCGGCATCTCGATGTCGCTCAGCACGACCTGCGGCAGGTCTTCGGCCAGGCGCTCCAGCGCGTCGATGCCGTCCTTGGCGAGCTGCACGCGGTAGCCTTCGCGCACCAGCAGGCGCTGCGTGACGCGGCGCACCGTCAGCGAATCGTCGACCACCAGCACCAGCGGTGCCAGGCGTTGCGGCGCCTCGGCCGCCGCGGCCTCGATGATCTGCGCCTGCGTCGGCGCGTGGCGTGCCGCCAGCGTCGCGGCACGGGCCGCATCGCCATACAGCGTGGCCAGCGCCACCGGGTTGTAGATCAGCGCGACCGCACCGGAGGCCAGCAGCGTCATGCCCGCGAGACCCGGCAGGCGCGACAGTTGCGGCCCGAGGTTCTTCACGACCACTTCCTGGTTGCCCAGCACTTCGTCGACGTGCAGCGCGATGCGTTGCTGCGCGCTGCGCACCACCACCACCGGGCGCATGCGGGTCACTTCCTGGCTGATGGCCGTCTGCTGCAGCAAGGCGCCCAGCCAGAAGAACAGCAGCGAACGGTCGCCGACCGTGAAGGTGCCGCTCGCGTAGGCGTGCTCCAGTTCGTCCACCTTGGCGCGGCGCACGATCTCGATCAGCGTCGCGGGAACCGCGACCACCGTGCTGCCGCAGCGCAGCATCACGACCTGCGTCACCGCGGTCGTCAACGGCAGCAGCAGCTTGAAGCTGGTGCCCTGGCCGACCGAGGTCGCGGTCTCGATGCGGCCGCCCATCGCGTTCACTTCGGAGCGGACCACGTCCATCCCGACCCCGCGGCCGGCCAGCTCGGTCACCTGGTCGGCGGTCGAGAAGCCCGGCGTGAAGATCAGGTTGGCCAGCTCGGCGTCGCTCTTCGATTCATCGGCCTCGATCAGGCCCATCGCGATGCCCTTGTCGCGGATGCGCATCAGGTTCAGGCCGGCGCCGTCGTCGCGGAATTCCACGCCGACTTCGTTGCCTTCCTGGTGCAGCGACACGACGATGCTGCCGGCTGCTTCCTYGCCGATGCCGGTGCGCACGTCGGGGCGCTCGATGCCGTGCGTCACGCAGTTGCGCAGCAGGTGCTCGAAGGCCGGCGTCATGCGGTCCAGCACGCCGCGGTCGATTTCGATCGAGCCGCCGACGATGTCCAGGCGCACCTGCTTGCCGGTTTCCTTCGCGGCCTGCCGCACCACGCGGTACAGGCGGTCGGAGGCGCTTTCGAACTCGACCATCCGGGTGCGGAGCAGGTCATCCTGCAGGTCGCGCGTCAGGCGGGCCTGTGCCGCCAGTTCGTCTTCGGTCGTTTCCAGCGTGCGGTGCAGCGTGCGCTGCACGGTGGCCACGTCGTTCACCGACTCGGCCATCATCCGCGTCAGTTCCTGGAAGCGCGTGAAACGGTCGAACTCCAGCGGATCGAACGACTGGGCCTGCGCCTTCGCCTGCTCCAGCCGCGAGCTCATCTGCGTCTCGGCCTGCAGCTCGATGTCGCGCAGCTGGCCGCGCAGACGCTCCAGGTTGTCCGTCAGGTCGGACAGCGAGCCGCGGATGTTGCCGACTTCGGCCTCGATCCGCGAGCGCGTGATGCTGACCTCACCGGCCTGGTTGACCAGCCGTTCGAGCAGCGGGCCGCGCACGCGCACCGCGGAGTGCGTCGGCGAAACGGCCTGTTCGACCGCCGCAGCCACCGCCGTCGGCGAGGCGGCGAAGCGCGACCAGTCGATGTCGCCGCCCGGCACCTGGGCCTGGGCGGCAGCGCGTGCCGGTGTCAGCACCGGAGCGGCAACCGGCGGGGTCGCCGGCTTGGCCACCGGGGCGACCGGTGCCGCCACC
>NZ_JBFUFQ010000141.1:0-15242 GCF_056403355.1 Rhizobacter sp. P2_H3
GGGTTCTGAGAATGCGTTGACGGGTTCTGAGAATGCGTTGACCCCTTCGATTAAAAGTTCAATGAGATCATCAAATGCGCGAACCAACCATTCTCATTTCATTTGCGATGCTGCAGCGTCGACTGCTTGAATGCCTGCAAATGCAACATCCCGACTACTTTGTCGGGAAGTGGCTTCTTGGGGCGCGCTCCAGGGCTGYGGTGAATATGGATGGAGAGATCTGGAATGTCTTGAAGCATGGGGCCGGAATCATGTTCAAGCGCCACGAGCCGAAACCAGAGCTAGTGGTGGATGTTCACGCAGAAGTCAACGCTGCCGACCGAATTGATGCGTGGCGACTGCAGCAATTCCTCGAGTCAACAGGAAAGCCTGTGGAGTTCGATGAAGCTGAGGCGATGCTCCGGCAGGCGCGAGCCGCGGGTGAACTCGTCCAACGCGTTGATGGAGGCTACGCGCTTCGCAACTGACAAGGCTGAGGAGCCAAGGGAGCCTCTGCAAAACCGGCCCGAGCCTTGGACAGGACCGACGCGGGGCAGATGGCCGAGATGCTCAGCATCCACGTGCGTCCACCCGAGCGTGAGCTTCGGTGCCCGCGGCAGCCGCAGGGCGAGGTTGTCGAGCACGGCGTATGGCGCGCTGGTGCTCACCACCACCGACGACCAGGGCCGCACGCGCCGCGAGGAGAGCAGCGTCGAAGGGCGCACGATCCGCATCACCGACCCGCTGGGTGCGCAGATCGTTCACCAGCACGACGCGTTCGGCAACCTGGTGGCGACGAAGGATGCGCTGCAGAACACGGTGCAGATCGTCTACGACGTGCGGGGCAACAAGCTGAAGCTGACCGACCCGGATGCCGGGGTGATCGAGTACCGCTACGACGCGCTGGGCCAGGTGGTGCGGCAGCAGAACCCGCTGCAGCTGCAGCGCGGCGGGCAGACGGTGATGCAGTACGACGTGCTCGGGCGGATGACGCAGCGCACGGAGCCGGAGTACCAGAGCACCTGGACCTACGACACCTGCGCGATGGGCATCGGCAAGCTGTGCGCGACCAGCGCCAGCACCGACATGAGCCAGCAGTGGGTGTACGACAGCCTGGGGCGGCTGGTCAGCAACCGCACGACGGTGGTGAACGGGCCGAGCTTTGCGAGCGCGCTGAGCTACGACGCGAACGGTCGGCAAGCGACGCAGACCTGGCCGACCGGGTTGACGGTGAACTATGGGTACACACCGAAGGGCTTCCTCGGCACGGTGTCATTGGCAACGGCGGTGACGGTGAACCCGTTGCCCGCCACGCCGGGCGGCACGCCAGGAGCAAGCATCACGCTGCCGGCGGGCACGGTGCTGTGGCAGGCGCAGGCCTACAACGCGCGGGATCACCTTGAGCAGCAGCGCTACAGCAATGCGGTGGTGAGCAAGTCCGGTTATGAAGCCGCGACGGGCCGCGCGAGCAGCCTGACGACGGGCAAGGGCAACGCCACCGACGTGCTGAACCACGGCTACGTGTGGGACAGCCTGGGCCGGCTGACCAATCGCAACGATGCGAACGGCGACGGCAGCACAGGCGCGGTGACGGAGAACTTCGAGCACGATGCGCTCGGCCGGCTGCAGCGCTACACGGTGGCGGCGCCTGCGATCAGCGGGCTCGTGCGCACGGTGAGCCTGCAATACAACGCGCTGGGCAGCATCCTCTACAAGAGCGATGTGGGGGTGTACAGCTACGGCGCGCAGGGAGCGAACGCGGTGAGGCCGCATGCCGTTCAAAGCATCGAGGGAGCTGCAGCCAACACCTACGGCTTCGATGCGAACGGGAACATCGCCAGCGCGACGGCAGGCAAGTACCGCGGAGTCACCTATACCGGCTTCGATCTGCCGGACAGCCAGAGCGGCGTGCAAGGCCCTGCGGGCGGCCCGAGCTATGTGTGGAGCTACGACGAAGACCACGCGCGTATCCGCGAGGTGCGGACGATTTCGAGCGGTACCAACGCTGGCACTCGAACCACTTGGTACCTGCACCCGGACAACACGGGTGGTCTGGCCTTCGAGAGCGAGGTCAACTCACCGACGAGTCCGAGCGCAGCGAACCCTGCGGTCACGAGCAACCGGCACTACCTGAGCGCGGGCGGCCAGAGCCTCGGCGTTCTGGTCACCTCCGGAGCGCTACCGGCACTCGGCGCCACGCAGACCGCACCAGCCGTGCAGTCCAGTATGGCGGCGGTGAAGCTGGAGTACTGGCACAAGGACCATCTTGGAAGCATCGCGGCGACGACCGACCACAACGGCGACGTGACGGCGCGCGACGCGTACGACCCGTTCGGCAAGCGCCGCTTTGCGAACGGCAACTACGACGCCGCCGGCACGCTGGTGATCGACTGGAGCCCTGCGGTCAACAGCGGCACGGACCGCGGCTTCACCGGCCATGAGCAGCTCGACGACATCGGGCTCACGCACATGAACGGCCGCCTGTACGACGCGACCATCGGGCGGTTCATGTCGGTGGACCAGCTCGTGAGCGATCCGTCGGACCTGCAGGCCTACAACCGCTACAGCTATGTGCGCAACGATCCGCTGGCGCGCACGGACCCGAGTGGCTGGTCGGATCTGAAGGAGAGCAAGACCTACAACCCGCAAAGCATCTGTAACGGTGGCTGCGATGGCGTCGTTGTGAACCCGTCGGGGATCGTTCCAATGGCGGCGGAATCGACGGTCAGGACGACGGTAGCTATGTCGCAGGAGGGGGCGGCGGGCAGTCTGATGCCTGCGAGACAGTGGATACTGAATTCAATCGCAAAGAGTTCCTTCACGGAGGAGGGGCTTGAGATCCAGCGCATCAACCGAGCTTTCAGCGACGCTAAGGAGGCCGGCGATGTGAAGGCGATGAGTGCGTTGTTCGACCGCTACCGTGCCATCAAGGAAGGCGATCCCAGCTCCGCACCGAACATCATTCGCATGGGCATCGCCATCATGGATGCGCAGGGGCGGCAGGGACGCTATGACTTGGCGCCCTTGGCTCCGATGGCAAGCGCAGCAATGGGCAGTGGTATGGTCGCGGGAGCTGCGCCGGGGCCGAGCACTGGGGGAGCAGGTGCGGCAAGGGGGCTGAAATGGGGACTGTCGATATCCGAGACCAAGGTCGCGTTGTCCTCAGCGCAAGACGCCTACAAGGGCAGCACGATCGTTGGTCATGCACTTTCCAAACATGCCGGCCGAAATCCGGAGACGTGGGGCACTATGACTGGCTCTATGAAAACCTGGAATGAGCAGGGGATGACACAACTTCGTGAAGTCATCCGTGGTCCTGGACAGTTCATAAAGCAGACTTACGACAATGGCCTCACGTTCCTGGAGAAACGACTGTCAGACGGGCGGGGGGTTCGACTCAACCTGGATGGCTCATTCAAGGGATTCTTGGACTGATCATGGACGGACTCATTGAATTGATCTTCGACGCTGTTCCCGATGGCTCCGTTGATGGGCTGGTGTATGGCTTGCTTCAGGAGGCCTCCCCAATGGAGCTTTCCCACAGTGAGTTGGGCCTTCTCGATCCGAAACAGCTTGACCAAGGATTGAAAGAGTTGCTGAAGGATGGCTCTGTGTCGGCGTCCATCTTTATACGGGCTGCCTCTGTGAGAGTTGGTGATGTTCGGATCAGTGCCCCGCTGATCAGAATCCTTCGCTCCGAAGGATCGAGCGAGGTGGCTGTCATATTCGGTAGCGCCGACATCGATCCCACGGATAGACAAGAGGCGTCCAAGAAGCTTTTGGTTGGTGCTGACCTGCTTGCGAGAGGCGCAGATGTCGCCGACTATTTCTGTGGATACGAGCCAGCGACGGACGAGAGTACGAGGCTGTTCTCGAGGGACAGGATCGGGCCCCTCGTGAGGTTGTAGCTTCCTGCGGCAAAGCAGCCCGGTCACCGAGCGATGCGCACACTTAGGCAGGTGAGCGAGGCCTTCGACGGTGCGAGGCAGCCCGGCGGCACGAACCGGCTGATCGCGACCGACACCGAGTACGGCGACTTGGGCCAGGTGGAGCGCAGGCAGTGCCGACGTGGGGCAAACGCACGCTGAATGCGACGTGCTGGGCCGGGTGCTGCGCATCTACTGTGAATTGAACACACCAGAGGACACCATGGGAGCTATTGCCTACTCGGAGCTGCTGATCGCGTGTCAAGTCAGCAATACCCGGCTGTCCGCCGAAACGCTGGTCAAGGCCGCCGAGCTGTTTGGCGGGCTAGAGGCGGCGCAGCGCTGGATGTCGTCACCCGTGATGGGGCTGGACGGCGCCCGCCCGGTCGAGTTGCTGCGCACCTCGCAAGGCACCCAACTCGTCACCGAATTCCTCGAGCGTATCGAACGCGGCGTCTACAACTGATCTCGAACGGCAACGCCCCTCAGGCCGCCGCCAGCACTCGCAACCCCGGCTGGCGATCGACACGCGGCTGAATCCACCGCTCGAGCGCTGACGCGTTCTGGATCGACTTCGCCACCTGCACGCCGTGGGCATAGGCGGTCGTGACGCAGGGGTGCAGAAAATTCGTCACCTCGCCCGCGGCATACAGGCCGGGCAACCCTGGCACCGCCCCGTGGCGATCGACCTCGATGCAGCCGTCGTCCAGCGCAAGCCTCAGCCCCGCCGGAATACTGGCCTCGAAGCCATACTGAACGCCGATCACGTCGAACGCTTGGCTGTCGACCGTCATCGCCGACTGATCCGCCTCGAACGGTCCGACGTGCACGCACTCGGGCGCCACCTGTTTCAGCAGCAGCGCCTGGGCACGCGGCGGGCGCCGGCAGAAGATCTCGACGCTGGCCGCGCCACGCCGCTGCGCAAAGCCGGCCTGGTCGAAGGCGTTGTCACCGCCGCCGAGGATCGCCACGCGCTTGCCGGCCACGGCGATCCGCTCCATCGCCACGCCGGGCCCGATGCCCACCGTGTCCGACGGCACGAAGCCACCGCGGCGCGGCTTCGATCCGGTGGCGATGACGACGTTGCGCGCCCGATGGACCCCGCTGCGCCCCGACACCTCCCAGCCCAGGCCGCTCGGGCGCTGGCGGATGCCGGTGACCCAGAAGCCGAGGTTGTGCGGCACGTTCGCCGACTCCAGGTGATCCTSCAGCTGCGCGGCCACCTGCTGGCCCGTCCGGCCCTGCAGCCCGGGAATCCAGCGGTTCGTGTACGGGCTGTTCAGCTGCAGCCCGCCGACCGCGGAGCCCGCCTCCAGCAGCAGCACGTCCATCCCCAGCTGGTGCAGCCACAAGGCGCAGGCCGCACCGGCCGGGCCGCCACCGATCACCACCGCSTCGTTCATCGTCGTTCCTTGTGCTCGGGCGCCACCGTTGGCGCACCGAAGCAGCATCCGGGAACGACGCGTCCGCCCTGCGCCGGTTTGCGAAGCCGGCGCCGGTGGGGCGAACCCGGTCAGTCCTGCAGCGCGGCCGCCGCCTGCTGCACCCGCCCCACGTCCGCCTTCACCGCCTTTGCGATCTCGCTGCCGTAGCCGCTGTCCGCCTTGTAGAAGTGCGACAGCATCGCGTACTTCACCGCATCGTTGTCGACCCGGCCCAGGTCGCCGGCCAGGTTGGCGATCAGGCTCGATTGCTCCTTCTTCGACAGCGAGCGCCAGAACTCGCCGGCTTGCCGGAAGTTCAGCGTCTTCGCGATGCGCGCCTGCTGCGTGCCACCGGCCAGCGGCAGGCTGCTCGACTTGTACGCCGCGTCGGCCGGCAGCGGCCGCAGCCGCGACGGCTCGTAGTTGACGAGCCCGCTGCGCGCGCCGGCATTCGCGTCGCCGTCCTGGTTGTTGCTCGCCACCGCCGCCTTCGGCGCATTGATCGGCAACTGCTGCACGTTGGTACCCACGCGGTGGAACTGCGTGTCGTTGTAGCTGAACAGCCGCCCCTGCAGCAGCCGGTCTTCCGAGGCCTCGATGCCCGGCACCAGGTTGCCCGGCGCGAACGCGCTCTGCTCGGTCTCCTGGAAGATGTTGGCCGGGTTGCGGTTCAGTGTCATCGTGCCGACCTTGGTCTCCGGCACGCCGGTCCACACCTTGGTCGCGTCCAGCGCGTTGAAGTCGAAGCCGTCCAGCTGCTCGGGCTTCAGCAACTGCACGTACAGGTCCCACTTCGGAAAGTTGCCGCTGGTGATCGCGTTGATCAGGTCCTCGCTCGCATGGTTGAAGTTGCGCCCCTGCAGCGCCGCGGCCTCGGCGCCGCTCAGGTTCTTCTCGCCCTGCAGCGTCTTCCAGTGGAACTTCACGTAGGTGTACTGGCCCTGCGCATTGACGAACTTGTAGGCGTGCACGCTGTTGCCGTCCATGTTCCGGTAGCTGGCCGGCGTGCCGAGGTCGGAGTACAGCCGCGTCAGCATGTGCGTCGATTCGGGCTGCTGCGAGAAGAAGTCGAAGAAGCGGTTCGGGTCCTGCACGTTGGTGTCGGGGCTCGGCTTCAGGCTGTGCACCATGTCCGGGAACTTGATCGCATCCCGGATGAAGAACACCGGCAGGTTGTTGCCCACCAGGTCCCAGTTGCCTTCGCTGCCGTAGAACTTGGTCGCGAAGCCGCGCGGGTCGCGCAGCGTCTCGGGCGAGTGGTTGCCGTGGATCACCGTCGAGAAGCGCACGAACACCGGCGTGCGCGTGCCGGCGGTGAAGATCTTCATGCGGGTGACGGCCGAGAGATCGGCGCTCGCGACGAACTCGCCATGCGCCCCGGTGCCGCGCGCATGCACCACGCGCTCGGGGATGCGCTCGCGGTCGAAGCGCTGCAGCTTCTGGATCAGCTGCACGTCCTGCAGCAGCACCGGCCCGCCGGGGCCGGCGGTCTGCGAGTTCTGGTTGTCGCCGACCGGTGCGCCGTTGTCGCGTGTGAGGGTCTGCGCTTGTGCGGCGGTACCGGCCAGCAGCAGCGCCGCCGCGAGGGTCCAACGAAAGGAGGTGTTCGTCATCGTGTGCTCCACGTTCAGGTTCTGGTGCGCGGAGCTTAGGAAGACGGGTCACCCGCCGGAAGTTGAAAGATTCAGTGCCGCCGATTCAGGACGTGAATCGAACGCCCTCCGGCAAGGCCTCGCGCAGCGTCGCGCCAAGCAGTTGCAGGTCATCCGACTTCGCATGCCCGGCGCGCCACACCATGCCGATGCGGCGCGACTGCCCCTGCGCGAGCGGCCGCACGACGAGGCCCGAACCGTCCTGGCCGCGTTCGCTCGCGAGGCAGCGCACCGCGAGTGCCGGCATCAGCGTGCAGCCGAGGCCCGCCGCCACCAGCTGGCGCAGTGTCTCCAGGCTCGTCGCGCGGAAATCGCAGCCGTCGCTCTGGCTGCTCTCGTGCTGCCGGCAGGCCTCGAGTGCCTGGCCGCGCAGGCAGTGGCCGTCGGTCAGCAGCAGCAGCTTCAGCTCGGCCAGCACCGCCACCGGCACGGCGTCATGCGCCGCGATCTCGTGCCGCGGCGGCGCGGCGACGAAGAACGGCTCGTCGAACAGCGGCAGCTCCACATACGCCGGCTGCGGCAGCGGGCCGGGCAGCGCGAGGATCGCGGTGTCGATCAGCTGGTCGGCCAGCAACTCACCGAGGTGCCGCGTGGTGTCTTCATGCACCACGAGCCGCAGTTTCGGGTAGCGCTGGCGCACCAGCGGCAGCAGCCAGGGCAGGTAGTAGGGCGCCAGCGTCGGGATCAGCCCGATGTTCAGCACGCCCTGCAGCGGGCCGCCGCGCAGCCGCTTCAGGTCGAGGATCTCGTCCGCATCGGCCAGCAGCCGGCGCGCCCGCTCGACGACGAACTCGCCGATCGGCGTCAGCGACGGTTGCTTGCCGCTGCGATCGAGCAGCGTGAGCCCGAGGTAGTCCTCCAGCTTGCGCAGCTGGGTGCTGAGCGTCGGCTGGGTCACGTGGCAGGCTTCGGCCGCGTGCCCGAAATGGCGGTGCTCGGCGAGCGCCACCAGGTAGCGCAGTTCGCGCAGTGTCATCGTTGTCTCCCTTGTCGCGCCGAGTATTGCCAGCGCGGGGGAGGGCGGCGATTTCTTTTGTGATGCGGGCCGATTGGGAATTTGAATCGCAGGGGCTTGACTTCAGGCCGGCCGTGTCAGGCCACGTGCGAGATCAGCACCCCCGGCGCCGGCTGCTGCTGGCCGTCGGCGGTGCCGGCCTCGCTGCTGGTGCTCGCCGCCGGCAGCCGCCGCACCGCGACGCCGACCGACATCATGTCCACCACCAGCAGGTGCAGGATGCGCGAGATCATCGAGACGAAGGTGCTCGCGTCCTCGCTGTGCTCGACCGGGATGCACACCGTCGACTTGCGCGCGAGCGGCGACTGGCTGGCGGTGATCGCGATCACCTTCGCGCCGCGTTCCATCGCGAGGCCCGCCGCGCGCGACAGCTCCGGCGGCTGCCCGGAGCTGGAGATGAACACCGCCACGTCGCTCGGCCCGAGCAGCTCGGCCGCCATCGAATGCATCGACGGATCGGTGTGCGCGACCGACGAGATCCGGAAGCGGAACAGCTTGTGCTGCGCATCCAGCGCGACGATCGCCGAGTTGCCCATCGCGTAGAACTCGACGCGCCGCGCCTCGCGCAGCAGCGAGATCGCGCGATCCACCGCGTCCACGTTCAAGGCCTCGCGGAACTGCACGATGGCCGAGATCGTGTTGTCCAGCACCTTGGCGCACAGGTCGGCGGTGCCGTCCTGGCGCCGCACCTGCGTGCGCTGCACCGGCAGCGTGCCGGTCAGTCCCGAGCCGAGCTTCAGCTTGAAATCCGCCAGCCCCTGGAAACCGAGCGAGCGGCAGAAGCGGATCACCGTCGGCTGGCTCACCTCGGCGCCTTGCGCGATCAGCGCGATCGGGTCGTTCAGCGCGGTGCGCGGGTTGTCGAGCACGAAGTTCGCGACCCGCCGCTCGGCCGGCGACAGCGTCGTCACCGAGGCCCTTACGCGTTCGAGCAGCGGGTGGCTGCCGTCGGCGTCCGGCACGTGGTCGGACAGCAGCGTCGAGACGCCCTGGAACGCCAGGTTCTCGGCCGTCAGCAGGTAGGTCGGGATGCGCGCCACGTAGTCGCTCATGCGGCCCTTGGCTTCGAAGCGCTCGCGGAAGACCGCCTGCGCGAACAGCGGCCCGAGCCGCGGCACGATGCCGCCGCCGACATACATGCCGCCGGTGGCGCCGAGCGTCAGCGCCACGTCCGAGGCCATCGAGCCCAGCATCCCGCTGAACACCTCCAGCGTCTCCAAGCAGGCGGCGTCGTGCTGCAGCGCGCGCTGCACGATCTCGGCGGTCGTCAGCTCGCGCGCGCCGCCCGCCGCCGGGTGCAGGGCCTGGTGGATCAGCTCGATGCCCGGCCCCGAGATCAGCCGCTCGGCCGACACCCGCGACATGCTCTTCCAGGCATGCTGCAGCACGCGCATCTCGCGCTCGTCGCTGGGCGCGAAGTTGACGTGGCCGCCTTCGGTGGCGAGCGTGGTCCAGCGGTCGCCGGACGGGATCAACCCCGACACGCCGAGCCCGGTGCCCGGGCCGAGCAGCCCGATCACGCCGTTGGCCTGCGGCGCACCGCCGCCCACCTGCAGCCGGCCGTGCGGACCGACGCCGGGAATCGCCATCGCCAGCGCGGTGAAGTTGTTGACGACCAGCAGCGTCGACAGCTTCAGCTGCTGCTGCACCTCCTTGATGGAGAACGCCCAGTCGCGGTTGGTCATGCGCACCTGGTCGCCCTGGATCGGGTTGGCGATCGACACGGCGCCGTGGCGCGGCGTGAGCTCGGGCACCGTCGCGAGGTAGGCCTGGATCACCTCGGTGATGCCGGCGTGCTCGCTGCACGGCAACACCGCCACGTGCTCGAACTGGCCGGGTGCCGGCTCGATGCAGAAGCGGGCGTAGGTCGCGCCGATGTCGGCCAGCAGCCGCAGGTCGGTGAAGGGCGTGGCGCGGGAGCTGAGGTCGATGGTCATGGACGGGGGACTGCACCAGAGACAGGGGAGGCGGCCAGCGTGGCCGCGGGAGCGCGTTCGAGCAGGACGTAGCCGGTGGCGGCGAGCGTGACCCGGCCGTCGACCACCTCGACGCGCTGGCCGCTGTACGCGTCTCGCAGCGCCTCGCCGTTGCCGAAGGTGGCGCCCAGCGGCAGCGTGACGGTGCCGTCGACCGCCATCGCGACGACGACCGCATCGCCGCTCTGCGCATCGACGCGGCTGAAGACGTAGGGGCTGGCCGACAGTTGCCGATGCACGCCGCGTGCCAGCGCGACATGGCGCGCGCGGAAGCTGCCGAGGCGGCGCCAGTGCGCGAGCTGCGCGGTGTCGGGCGTGGCCCAGTTCATGTCGGAGCGGGTGGCCTGCTGTGGGTCGGACGCCGGTGCCGGGCCGGGCGGGCGCGCGGTTTCGTCGCCGTAGAAGATCTGAACCGCGCCGGGGGCGAGCAACAGCGCGGCACCGGCCTGCGCGAGGCGGCTGCGGTCGAACAGCCGCGTGTCGTGCGACGAGATGTAGCTCAGCGCGTTCCAGCCGGGCCGGCCGGAGAGCAGCGAGGCATAGCGGCTGTACAGCGCGTCGGGGTGGGCGAACTGCGGCGCCTGGTCCTGGAATTCGAAGTTGATCAGCGCATCGAAGCCGGCGTCGGCCAGCGGGCTGCGCTCCGGCCCCTGGCCCCAGGACTCGCCGACCATCCAGAACGGCTGGTCGTCGATCTTGTCGGCCGGGTGGCGGGCCTTCCAGTCGGCGAGCGCGGCGGTGGCGGATCGTTTCAGCGCCGCCCAGGCCGCCGGCTCGACGTGCTTGACGGTGTCGGCGCGGAAGCCGTCGATGCCGTACTCGCGCACCCAGTCGCTGAGCCAGGTCACCAGGTAGTCGCGCACGGTCGCATCGGGCAGGTCGCGGGCGCGCGTGCCGGGCTTGGTGCGCAGGAAGATCGGCAGCTTCACGCGCTCGGTGMTCTCGGTGCGGAAGTCGGGCAGGTACGCGAGCTGCATCGTCAGGTCGTCGCGGCCGCCGTCGAGGTAGCCGGGCAGGCCGGCGCGCACCCATGGGCGGCCCCACCAGTCGGCGAACGCGAAGCTGTTGTAGTCGATGAAGCCGTGGTAGTCGCGCAGCGTCGCGCGCTCGCTGCCCGGCCACAGCACCTTGAGGTTGAGTTCGCGGGCGGTCTGCAGGTCGAGGTAGCCGGGGTGGTTCATCACCACGTCGAACAGGATGCGGATGCCCTGGCGGTGCGCGGTGCCCACCATCTCGCGCAGCTCGTCGGGGGTGCCGATGTTCTGGTCGAGCACGGTGTAGTCGAGCGCGTAGTAGCCGTGGTAGGCGTAGTGCTTGAAGGCCTTGTCGCCGCCGACCACCCAGCCGTGGATCTGCTCGTACGGTGCGGTGATCCAGATCGCGTTGACGCCCAGCTCGCGGAACCAGCCTTCGTTCAGCTTGTTGGTGATGCCCTTCAGGTCGCCGCCGTGGAAGGTGGCGACATCGGCCGCCGGATCGGCCTCGCGCTGGCGGCCGTAGGCGTGGTCGTTCGCCGGGTTGCCGTTGGCGAAGCGGTCGGTGACGGCGAAGTAGACGATCGGGTTGTCGGCGAAGGTGCCTGGCACCGAGATCGGGCCGCTGACGGGTGCAGGCGAGGGCGGTGCAACGACAGGCGATGCACAGCCGACCAGCAGGCAAACTGCAGCGATCCACGTAGCCCGGATGCCAATCCGGGATCGCGCTTGAACCCGTGTCATCCCTTGATCCCCCCGGCCGTGAGCCCCGAGATCATCCACTTCTGCGCCAGGATGAACACGACCGTGATCGGCAGCCCCGACAGGATGGCCGCGGCCGCGAAGTCGCCCCACAGGTATTTCTGGTCGTACAGGAACAGCTTGGAGCCCACCGCCAGCGTCAGCTTGGCTTCCTCATGCAGCAGGATCGACGCCACCGGGTACTCGATGATCGCGCCGATGAACGCGAGCAGGAACACCACCATCAGGATCGGCAGCGCCATCGGCAGCAACACCAGCCGGAAGGCCTGCCAGGGCGTCGCGCCGTCGACCTTGGCCGCCTCCTCGATCTCCACCGGAATCGTGTCGTAGTAGCCCTTGATCGTCCACACGTGCAGCGCGATGCCGCCGGAGTACGCGAGCAGCAGCGAGGCATGGCTGTCGATGCCGAAGAACGGGAACACGCTGCCGATGCGGTCGAAGATCGCGAAGATCGCCACCAGCGCGAGCACCGCCGGGAACATCTGCATCAGCATCAGCCCRCCGAGCGCSATGCGCTTGCCGYGGAACTKCATGCGCGCGAAGGCATAGGCGGCGGTGGTCGACAGCGTCAGCGTGATCGCCGCGGTMAGGCTGGCCACCTTSACCGAGTTCCACAGCCACAGCAGCACCGGGAARTCCGGYTTCACSAGSCGCCCGTCGGGCGCGGTGTACGMGATGCCSAGCGCGAGCTTCCAGTGCTCGAAGCTGATGGTCTCGGGGATCAGGCTGCCGGCSGCGAAGTTGCCCGGGCGCAGCGAGATCGACAGGATCATCAGGAACGGGAARATCACCAGCGCGACCAGGCCGATCAGGAACGCRTGCGCGGCCAGCACGCGCCAGCGGTGGCTCTTGTCGAGGACGATGGCCATGTCGTGTCTGTCCTTACCGCGGTTCGTCGCTGGAAACCTTCGTGAGGCGCATCTGCACCAGCGAGATCAGCGCGACCATCGCGAAGATCACCGTGGAGATCGCCGCCGCGAGCCCGAACTGCTGGCCCGAGTCCTGGAACGCGATGCGGTAGGTGTAGCTCACCAGCAGGTCGGTGGTGCCGGCCGGCACGCTCGTGTCCAGGAAGTCGGGGCGCCCGCCGGTGAGCAGGCTGATCAGCACGAAGTTGTTGAAGTTGAACGCGAAGGCCGAGATCAACAGCGGCGTCAGCGGCTTCAGGATCAACGGCAGCGTGATGCGCCAGAAATTGGTGAACGGCCCGGCCCCGGCCACCGCCGAGGCCTCGTACAGGTCGGCCGGGATCGCCTTGATGAGCCCCGAGCAGATCACCATCATGTACGGGTAGCCCAGCCACACGTTGACGATCAAGAGCATCACCTTGGCCAGCAGCGGGTCCGAGAACCACGCCGGCTTGATGCCGAACAGGGCATCCAGGATCAGGTTGATCTCGCCGAAGTTGTTGTTGAACAGCCCCTTGAAGACCAGGATCGAGATGAACCCCGGCACCGCGTACGGCAGGAACAGCAGCGTGCGGTACAGGCCCTTGAAGCGCAGCGCATCCCAGTTGAAGAGGACTGCCAGGAACATGCCGAGCGCGGCGCCAAAGAACACGGTGAGGGCCGAGAACACCACCGTCCAGAGGAAGATGCGCACGAAGGGCTCGCGGAACGCGGCGTCGGTGAAGATGCGCTGGTAGTTCGCGAAACCCACGCCGACCTGGAAGCCGGGTTGCACGCGCTCGCCGGCCTCGGTCTCGTAGAAGCCGCTGGTCATGTTCGGGCGCAGCACGGCGTTCGTCTGCTGGTTCACGAGCGAGCCGTCGGCGTTGCGCTTGTACAGCGGCTGCACCGCGCCGAACTGGCGCAGGCCGGTCATCACGAGCTTGTTGGGGGAGTCGGGCAGCACGAGCGTCAGCGCCTGCAGGTGCTTCTGCCGGGCGATGACGGTCTTGAGTTGCGCAGGCTCGGCCAGCGGTGCCTGCGCCGGGTCCTGCGGCGCGAGCTTCACCTCCAGCGGCGTGGTCGTCGCCAGCGCGAGCCGGCCGCTGACCCACGCCTTGCCGCTGTCGGCGTCTTCGAGCCGGAGGCGGAACTCGGGCCCATCCTCATGCAGCGTGAACGCATAGCTCGCGCCCTCACCGCCGTGGAAGGTCTCATCGAGGAAGTACTGCGTCGCCCGCGGGAACTCCAGCAGGTTGCGCGAACTGTAGTTCGTGAACCCGATGGCCATCGTGTAGACCATCGGGAAGACGACGAACACCAGCGCCGCGGCGATGCCGGGGAACAGGTAGCGCCACGCGTAGGTCTTCGCCGAGCTGTAGACCCACAGCGCGAGCGCGGTGATCGCGAGCATCGTGCCGGCCAAGAGCGTCTGGCCGGCCGCGTAGACCATCGCGACCACGTACAGCGCGCCCAGCAGCACGAAGGCGAGCAGGGCCGGGCCGGGGCGCAGCCGGTACTTCATCGTCTTGTGTGCCCGCTTGAGTTACTTCGCGGTGATCCGCTTGGCCGCGGCGTCCAGCGCCTCCTTCGGCTGCTGGCGGCCCTCGGTCATGTTCTTCAGCGCCGACTCCATCGACGACCAGAAGCGCCCCATCTCCGGGTTGTTGGGCATCGGCGCGCCGTCCTGCGCGCTGGCCATCGTCGCCTGGATGTTCGGGTTGCTCTTCAGCTCGGCGAACAGCGCCTTGCTCGCCGGCGTGCCCAGCGGCACGTCGTCGTTGATCGTCTTCAGGCCCTTCGGCGCCAGCATGAAGTTCTCGATGAACTCCACCGCCACGTCCCGGTTCGGCGAGGCCTTGGAGATCATCGCGCCCAGCACGCCGACGAACGGTGCCGCCTTCTTGCCGTTGACGCTCGGGATCCTGGCGACGCCGAAGTCGATGTTGGCCTTCTTGAGGTTGTCCCACGACCACGGGCCGTTGATCATCATCGCGACCTTGCCCTGCG
Organism: Rhizobacter sp. P2_H3; assembly: GCF_056403355.1. Classification (NCBI taxonomy): domain Bacteria; kingdom Pseudomonadati; phylum Pseudomonadota; class Betaproteobacteria; order Burkholderiales; family Sphaerotilaceae; genus Rhizobacter; species Rhizobacter sp. P2_H3. Next base: position 14,606 of record NZ_JBFUFQ010000141.1, read on the forward strand.
CCATGCCCGCTTCCATCTCGGCGTAGCCCGCGCCCTTGGTCATCACGCCGTCCTTGACGAGCTTGCTCAGCAGCTCCGCGCCCTTCAGCGCGCCGGCGTTGTTGACGCCGGTGTCGGCCGGGTCGAAGTTGCCGTCCGCCTTCAGCTTGAATGGATACCCGCCACCGGCGGCCAGCAGCGGCCACGTGAAGTAGGTGTTGTTGTAGTCCCAGAGGATGGCCTTCTTGCCGGACGCGGACAGCTTCTTGTCCAGCGCGATCACCTCGTCGAAGGTCTTCGGCGGGGTCGGCACCAGCGCCTTGTTGTAGACCAGCGAGACCGCCTCGATCGACATCGGGTAGCCCCATTGCTTGCCGCCCACCGCGAACGCCTTGACGGCCAGCGGGTCCAGGTCGGCCAGCACCTTCTTGCTCGGGCTCACCGGCTGCAGCAGCCCGCCGGCGATCCACTCGCCGATGCGGTCGTGCGGCCAGATCCAGATGTCCGGGCCCTTGCCGGCCGCGGCGGCCTGCTGGAACTTGTTCGGTGCGTCCTCCGGGTGCTCCACCACCACCTGCACCCCCGTCTTGGCGGTGAACTCCTCGCCCACCTTGGCCAGGCCGTTGTAGCCCTTGTCGCCGTTGATCCAGATCAGCAG
>NZ_JBFUFQ010000142.1:0-15168 GCF_056403355.1 Rhizobacter sp. P2_H3
CATCATGGGCATGGGCCCGGCACCGGCCACGCGGCGCGTGCTGGCGTTGACCGGCCTGAAGCTCGACCAGATCGACGTGATCGAATTGAACGAGGCGTTCGCCGCGCAAGGCCTGGCGGTGCTGCGCGACCTCGGCCTGAAGGACGACGACGCGCGCGTCAACCCGAACGGCGGCGCGATCGCGCTCGGCCACCCGCTCGGCGCGAGCGGCGCGCGGCTGGTGACGACCGCGGTGAACCAGCTGCACCGCAGCGGCGGCCGCTACGCGCTGTGCACGATGTGCATCGGCGTGGGCCAGGGCATTGCGGTGGTGATCGAGCGGGTCTGACCCACATCCGTTCGCCCTGAGCTTGTCGAAGGGCCGGACTGAGCCCACGTCCGTTCGGGCTGAGCCTGTCGAAGCCTGGCGCGCTTCGGGCACAACCCTTCGACGGACGGGCCCTCGACAAGCTCGGTCCCTGCTCAGGGCGAACGGTGTTTATTTGCACGCCGCCAGCGCGGCCACAGCAGGTTCAGCGCCAGCCCTGCCATCACCAGCCCGGCGGCGACCAGTTTCCACGCCGGCAGCGATTCGCCCAGCCACCACGCCGACGCGGCCATGCCGAACACCGGCACCAGCAACGCCATCGGCGTGATGGTGGCCGCCGGGTGGCGCGCCAGCAGCCAGCCCCAGGCCGCGTAGCCGAACAGCGTGTTGCCGACCGATTGCCACAGCACCGAGGCCCAGGTCACCGCATCGGCCTGGCGCAGGCCGGCCTCGATCGCCGCGCTGCCTTCGAAGCACCACGACAGGACGAACAGCGGCGGCACCGCGAACGCGCTGGTCCAGACGACGTAGGCCAGCATGTTCACGCGGCCGGCCGCGCGGCTGACGATGTTGCCGCCGGCCCACGACAGCGCGGCGAACAGCACCATCAGCACGCCGGCCACCGTGGTGTCGCCGCCGGTGTGTGAACCGCTGGTGTGTGAAGCGATAACGACGATGCCGGCCGCCGCCAGCAGAAGCGCCACCCACTGGAACGGGCGCACCACCTCGCCGCTGCCGCGCATCGCCAGGCCGATCGTGAAGAACACCTGCGTCTGCACGACCAGCGACGCGAGCCCCGGCGTGATGTGCCCGCGCATCGCGAGGTACAGCACGCCGAACTGGCCGACGCCGATCAGCAGCCCGTAGGCCGCGAGCTTGCGCCACGGCACCGCCGGGCGTGGCAGGAAGAACACCGCAGGCAGCAGCGCGAACGTGAAGCGCAGCGCGGCGAACAGCAGCGGCGGCAGGTGCGCGAGGCCGAGCTTGATGACGACGAAGTTGGTGCCCCAGACCGCGACGACCAGCAGCGCGAGGACGAAGTGCCGTGCCGGCAACGGAGCGCTCATGCGAGCACGACCCGGTTGCGCCCGGCGCCCTTGGCCGCACGCAGTGCCTGGTCGGCGCGCGCGATCGTCTCGGCCACCGATTCACCGGCCCGGTGCTCGGTGACGCCGGCCGAGAAGCTGACGTGCATCGGCGGCCCTTGCGCGTCGATCTGCATCGCGAAGATGCGTTCGCGCAGCCGCTCGAGCCCGAGGCGTGCGAGCGAGGCGCGGGTGTCCGACAGCAGCAGCAGGAACTGCTCGCCCTGCCAGCGCCCGAGCAGGTCGGAGATGCGGATCACGTTCAGTGCTTCTCGCGCGAAGCGCTTCAGCAGCCGGTCGCCGAACTCATGGCCTTGCTGGTCGTTGATCTTGCGGAAGCCGTCGAGGTCGATCATCGCGAGGCAGAAGGTGTAGCCGGAACGCACGCCGCGCTGGCGTTCCTGCTCCATCAACTCCTGCATGTGGCGGCGGTTGATCAGGCCGGTCATCTCGTCGCGGGTGGCGAGGTCCTGGATGCGCGCGAGCGCCACCGACAGCTCCTTCTTCTGCCGCCGCATGCGCTCGCGCAGGCGGCTGAGCTGCCCGGCCAGCACCGCGATGGCCGGCACCATGATCGCGATCATGATGAAGTGCCCCCATTCGACCGCCGGCTCGTAGGTGGCCGGGTCGTGCCAGGCCATCGCCGCCATCGTCGCGCCGAACAGCGCCACCGCGAACAGCGCGATGCGCATCACCTGGGCCGGCGGCAGCGCATACATGCTGAACATGAAGATCACCATCAGGATCGGAAAGGCGCCGCCGCGGCCCGCGCCGGCCAGTGCGTAGCCGGCCGCGCCGCAGACGATCGCGAACACCATCTGCGCCTGCGTCAGCGCCGGGTCGGGCAGCTTCAGGTTGAGGCCGCTGCGGATCACGCCGAAGAAGACCGCGAAGCCGCCGGCGAGCAGCACGCTCCACAGCGCGACGGGCCAGGCAGGCGCGAGGCCGGCGGCCACGAGGTACTGCATGTTGAGCACGCTGCCGAGCACCAGCAGCATCGCGACGCCGCATTGCACGAGCCGCAAGCGCTGCTTGGGTTCGGTGCCGAACACACGGTCGGCGAGAGGGGCGAGGACGGTCCGCACGGGGCGAGAGGTTATCAGCCCCGCAGCCCCCGGCCGCGCCATGTCACGGGTTCAATCGTTCCAGCGGGTTAACGCCAGTGCACCGAGCACCGTGCCGTCGATCGCGGCATCGCCGACCTGGCAGCGGTGGCCGGGCAGCGATTGCGCGAGCAGGGCGAGGTAGGCGGCATTGCGGGCGAGCGGGCCTTCGACGACGACCGGCGACGGGCCGGACAGCGCCAGCACGCGCTCGGCGGTCATCGTGGCGCAGTACTGCGCGGCCAGCGTCGCGCGCTGCGCCGGCGTGAGGCGCTGCACGGCCTGCGCGGTGACGTCGTCGCCACGGCAGACGATGCGCGGGCCGCCGCCGTCGGCCGAGGCCACGGCCTGGATGCCGGCCTCGGCCAGCGCCGGCAGGCACGCGAGGTCGGCCGCATCGGGATCGGCGCCGGCGCACAGGGCCGCATGGTCGCGCCCGCCCATGAAGCGTGCGGTGGGCACCAGGTCCTGCGCGACCGAGACGTTGGCAAGCATGTCGGCCGACAGGTCCAGCCGATCGACCGACCCGCCGCAGGCCATCACGACGGTCCAGGTGCCCGATGTCACGAGCGTCATCGCCGGCGAGCGCTTCAGGTGGCGCGCGAGGCAGGCATTGCTGTCGTGCACGCCGGCATGAATGAAGCCGTCAGCCGGCAGGCCGAGGCGCTTCGCCAGTTCGGGGCGCACCGGCCCGAGCACCTCCCACGCAGACCGCAGCGGCGCGAAGCGTCGATCCCAGCCTTCGGCCCGCGCGAGCCGCGACCAGCCGCGAGCGATCGGCGCCCACAGATGCGTGTGGCAGCCCAGTGAACTCGCCTCGCTCGCCGCAACCCCGCTCAATCGCCAGGCCCAGTACTGCGGATACGGCAGCAGCGTGGTCGCACGCGCGAACTCACTCGGGCATTCGCGCGACAGCCAGTACCACGGGCGCGCCGCATTGAGCCCCATTGGCAGATGCGGCGACAGCGTCTCGCGCAGGTCGCCCACGGCTTCCGCGTAAGCCTCCCGTTGATCGGCATAGCCGTCGAACTCGTAGTCGACGATCGGAAGCACGAGGCCGTTCGCATCGATCGCGGCGAAAGCGGCGCCGTGCGTGCTCGTGACGATGCGATCGACGTGGAACTCCACCGCCAGCGACGCGAGGCTGTCCCACAGCCACGCTTCGATGCCATCGGTGTCGAGAGCCGCATAGCCGGCGGGGCTGGTGACGCTGGCGTTGTCTTTCGTGCGGACGGCGAGGACACGATCGCTCGCGTCAAGGGCGCACAGCTTGACGTGGGTCTTGCCGATGTCGAGCACGACGGTAGCTGGTTGCTTCATCTGTCATTCGAGATGGAACATCGGCTGCAAAGCCACCACCTGAGGCGCCAGTGACGGCTCGACCTCCATCAGCCCCGCCATTTCCGCCCACCAGCGCTGCATCACCGGATGCGACGGCAACTCGGCCATCCGATGGTCGGAAGTACGGCGCAGCACCGCGAACAGCGCCAGGCTCTCTTCGTCGAGAAAGATGCTGTAGTCGCGCACGCCGGCTTCGTGCAGCAGGTTCGCGAGCTCGGGCCACAACGCATCGTGGCGGCGCTTGTACTCGGCCGCGCAGCCCGGCTTCAGGCGCATCCGGAACGCGACCTGCTCCATCACAGCAGCACCCGCGGGCCGCGCAGCAGCCGCGGCAGCACCATCGAGACGATCAGCAGCACACCGACGATCATCGCCATCACGATGCCCGAGATGTTGGCCATGCCGAGTGCGAACGTGAACAGGCCCAGCAGCAGCACGGACAGCAACACGCCGACGATGCTGCCGCGCCCACCTTCGATCGCGACACCGCCGAGGATCACCATCGTCACGGCATCCAGTTCCCAGCCGAGTGCGATGTTCGGGCGCGTGCTGCCGATGCGGCCGGTCAGCAGCACCGCGGCCAGTGCGGCCATCAGGCCCGCAAAGACGAACAGCGCGAAACGGTGGCGGTCGACCTCGATGCCGGAAAAACGCGAGGCGATCGGGTTGGCGCCGATCGCGACCAGGCGCCTTCCGGTGACCGTGCGATGCAGCAGCACGCCGACGGCCACGGCCATCACCAGCAGGATCGCGAACTCGATTGGCACGATCAGCCACGGCACCCCGATCAGGTCGCCCAGGTAGCCATTGCCCAGCACCGACAGCGCCTCGGGGTAGCCGGTGATCGCCTGGTCGCCCAGCACCACCAGCGCAATCCCCCGGTACAGCGACAGGCTGCCGATCGTCACGACGATGGACGGCAAGCGGTACGCGGTGACGAGCCAGCCGTTCAATGCGCCCGCCGCGGCACCGGTGCCGAAGGCGGCCAGCAGCATCAGCGGCAGGCCGGCACCGGCCTTCATCGCGAAGCCCATCGCCAGCGAACACAGCGACAGCGTCGCGGCGATCGACAGATCGATCTCGCCGGCCACGATCAGCAACGCCATCGCCAGTGCGAGCAAGCCCTTCTCGCTGAAGTTGAAGCTGCTGTCGGCCAGTGCGTACGGCGACATGAAGCCGTCGATGCCGAAGCCGAAGCCGGCCAGCAGCAACACCAGCAGCGCGAGCAGCATGCGCTCCCAGGTTCCGAATGCGCGCGTCATGCAGGTACCTCTCGTCTCTCGAGAATCTGCCGACCGCTGCGCCGCTGCGCACCGGCATTCACCGCGACCGACACCAGGATCACGAGGCCGGCGATCGCCTGCTGCCAGAACGGCGACACCTGGATCACCGGCAGCGCCCCATTCACGACACCGATGAACAGCACGCCGAGCAGCGCACCGGCCACGCTGCCCACCCCGCCGCCGATGCTGACGCCACCGATCACGCAGGCGGCGATCACGGTCAGCTCATACCCGGACGCCAGCTCGGTGAACGCGATCGCATAGCGGCCGACCCACAGCAGCCCCGCCAGCCCGGCCAGCGCGCCCGACACCGCATACACCAGCAGCAGGCGCCGCCGCAGCGGGATGCCGACATACGCCGCCGCGGTCGGGTTGCCACCCAGCGCATACAACTCGCGCCCCTCGCGCCGCCAGCGCAGGAACACCGCCATCGCGACGACCACCGCCGCAGCGATCCACACCAGCGCCGGCAGGCCCGCCCACTGCTCGCGCGGCAGGCCCTTGATCACCGGATGGATCTGGTGGTCCGAGATCCACGCCCCCTGGCTCGCGACGAAGATCGCACCCCGGTACGCCGACAAGGTGCCCAGCGTCACGACGATCGGCGGCAACTCGAAGAACGTGATCAGCCAGCCGTTGACGAGGCCGAGCACGGTGCCGGTCGCGATCGCCAGCAGCACCAGCGGCATGACGCCCAGCTCCGGCATCGCGCGCCCCGCCAGCGCGCACAGCATGCCGGTCAGTGCCAGGTTCGATGCGGCCGACAGGTCGACACCGCGCGTCAGCAGCACCAGCATCTGCCCCATCACGAGGATCGCCAGGATCGCCGAATCGTTCGCGATGTCGAGCGCGTTGTGCCAGGTCAGGAACACCGGCGCGCGCACACCGACCGCCAGCGCGATCGCGACGATGATCGCCAGCAGCGCCAGCTCGCGGTGGCGCCCACCCAGGCCTTTCAGGCTCATCATGCCGCCAGCTCCCGCAGCTCGAGGGGCGCCTGCGGCCGCGGCGGTGCAACCAGGCCCGATGCGGCCGCGACGACGGCCTCTGCTTCCGCACCCTCGCGCGCGAACTCCGCCACCTGCCGCCCGCGCCGCATCACGATCACCCGGTGCGCCAGGTTCATCACCTCCGGCAGCTCCGACGACACCAGGATCACCGCCAGCCCCTGCGCCACCATCTCGCCGATCAGCTGGTACACCGCCTGCTTCGCGCCGACATCGATGCCCTTGGTCGGCTCGTCGAGGATCACGATGCGCGGGTCGAGCCCCAGCCACTTCGCGATCACCACCTTCTGCTGGTTGCCGCCCGACAGCCCCGCCATCGGCGTGTGCGGCGAACCGGTCTTGATCTGCAGCCGCTCGATCATCCGCTGGCACAGCGCCGATTCGCGCAACGCCGACAGCCACGGCCCGCGCGCGAAGCGCGAGAGCCCCGCGAGGCTGATGTTGTGCTGCACCGAGAAGCTCAGGATGCCGCCCTGGCGCTGCCGCTCCTCCGGCACGTAGGCGATGCCGGCCGCGATCGCGTCGCCGGCGCGGCCCGGCTTGAACCGTTTGCCGTCGATCTCGAACTCGCCGCGCGCGTCGGGGTTCAGCCCCATCAGCGCGAGCATCGCCTCGCTGCGGCCCGAACCCACCAGCCCGTAGAAGCCGAGGATCTCGCCGCGCCGCAGCTCGAACGACAACCCGTCGAACTCGCTCGGGTGCGAGAGCCCGCGCACCCGCAGCACCACCTCGCCCGGCGGCGCGGCCGGGGCCGGGTAGATCTGCTCGATCGCGCGGCCGGCCATCAGCTTCACCAGCTCGCGCTCCTCGGCCTGCGCGATCGCACCGCACCCGACCGACGCGCCGTCGCGCAGCACCAGCCAGCGGTCGGCCACCGCAAAGATCTCGTCGAACTTGTGGGTGATGAAGATCACGCCGACACCCTGCTCGCGCAGCGTGCGCACCAGGCCGTAGAAATCGCGGATCTCCTGCTGCGACAGCGCGGCCGTCGGCTCGTCGAGGATGACGACCGAGGCCTGCTGCGACAAGGCGCGCGCGATCTCCACCAGGTGCCGCTCGGCCAGGCTCAGGTCCTTCACCAGCGTGCCGGGCGCGAAGCGCGCGCCGATCTTCGCGAGCACCTGCGCCGCCTGCGCATGCATCGCGGGCCAGTCGATCAACGGCCCGCGCTGCAGGTGCCGGCCGATGAAGACGTTCTCGGCCACCGACAGCTCGTCGAACATCACCGTTTCCTGGTGCACGGCGACGATGCCGGCGGCCTGCGACGCCTGCGCATGCGCAAAACGCAGCGCCCGCCCGTCGAGCTCGATCGTGCCCTCGTCCGGCTGCACCACGCCGGTCAGGATCTTCACGAGCGTCGACTTGCCGGCACCGTTCTCGCCGACCAGCGCCAGCACCTCGCCGCGCTGCAGCTCGAGATCGACGCCGCGCAGCGCGTGCGTCGCCCCGTAGCGCTTGTGGATGCCGCGCAGCTGCAGCAGCGGGGAGGTCATCAGCGGCTTCAGAAGAACTTGGCGAATTTCTCGACGTTGCCGGCGTCGTAGGTGAACGGTTCGGCCATCGCCGCTTCGTTGTTCGCGTCGAGTGCCACCGTGCCGACGCGGCCCAGCGACACCTTCTCGCCCGCCGCGCCCTTGGCCTTGCCGTGCACGAACTGGTGCGCCGCATACACCGCCGAGTAACCGAGGTCGATCGGGTTCCAGATCGCGAACGACTTCACCGCGCCGCTCTTCACGTGGCCGGCCATCTCCGACGGCAGCCCGAGGCCGGTGACGAACAGCGTGCCGACCTTCTTCTCGTCCTGCACGGCCTTCGCCGCGGCCGCGACGCCGACGGTGGTCGGCGCGACGATCGCCTTCAGGTTCGGGTAGCTCTTGAACAGGCCCTGCGCCTCGCGGTAGCTCTTGTCGGTCTGGTCGTCGCCGTAGACGACGCTGACCAGCTTCAGCCCGGTGTACGGCGGCTTCGCGAGCACCTTCTTCATCTCGTCGATCCAGATGTTCTGGTTGGTCGCCTGCGCGGTCGCCGACAGCACCGCGATCTCGCCGGTGGCGCCGATCGCGTCCTGCGTCATCTTCACCAGCTTCTCGCCGATCAGCGCGTTCGACGACGGGTTCAGGTGCATCAGCCGGCCGTCCTTGCGCACGCCGGAGTCGAACGACACCACCTTGATACCGCGCGCCATCGCCTTCTTCAGCGCCGGCACCAGCGCGTCGGGGTCATTGGCCGAGATCACGATCGCCTTCACGTTCTGCGCGATCAGCGAGTTGATGATCTCGATCTGTCCCTCGGCGGTCGCCTTGGCCGGGCCGGTGTAGATGATCTCGACGTCCTTCAACTCCTTGGCCGCTTCCTGCGCGCCCTGGTTGGCGGCATCGAAGAAGCCGTTGCCCAGGCTCTTGACGACCAGCGCGATCTTGTCGGCCGCCATCGCGCCAGGGGCGAAAGCCGCGCACACCAGCGCGGCCAGCAGAACTTGCAGAGGTTTCTTCACGGGTTTGTCTCCTGATGGTTTTATGGACTGACGGGGAACGTGAAAGGAAGATTCAGACGATGCCGCTGCTCGGGCCCGATGCGGGCCGCGCCTCGGCGACCCGGGCGCGGTAGCCGCTCGCGCGGTAGGCCGCCACCGGCTCGATCGCGCCGCCGGCCTCCAGCCGCACGCGCTGCAGGATAGTCGTCACGTCGGTCTGGAAGGCCTGCTTCAGCGCTTGCGAGGCCATCAGCACGTCGTTGGCATCCTGGTACGCCGACAGCGCCTTGCGGTCGACCAGCAGCGCCTGCGCGCAGCAGCGCTGCACGCTGGCGGCGCTGGTCATCAGGCTCTCGATCGGGTCGGTGACGTTGTGCGACTGGTCCAGCATGTAGGCCGGCGCGAAATCGGGCGCGCCGGACTGCGCGGCATCCACCAGCTCGTTGAACACCAGGAACAGCTGGAACGGGTTGATGCTGCCGCTGTCGAGGTCGTCGTCGCCGTACTTGCTGTCGTTGAAATGGAAGCCGGCCAGCTTGCGGGCATGCACCAGCCGCGCGACGATCATCTCGATGTTGACGTTCGGCGCGTGGTGGCCCAGGTCGACCAGGCAGCGCGCCTTGTCGCCCAGCGCCTGCGCAGCCAGCAGGCTGGAGCCCCAGTCCTGGATCACCGTCGCGTAGAACGCCGGCTCGAACATCTTGTGCTCGAGGAACATGTGCCAGTCGGCCGGCAGCGCCGCATAGATGCGCCGCGTGCTGTCGAGGTAGCGCTCGAAGCTGCGCCGGAAATGCTGCTGGCCGGGAAAGTTGGCGCCGTCGCCGATCCACACCGTGATCGCGCGGCTGCCGAGTTCGCGGCCGATCTCGATCACCTCGAGGTTGTGCGCGACCGCCTGCGCCCGCACCGCCGCGTCGGTGTGCGTGAGGCTGCCGAACTTGTAGCTGAGCGGCTGGCCCTTCTGGTCGGAGAAGGTGTTCGAGTTCACCGCGTCGAACGCGAGGCCGCGCATCGCGGCATGCTCGCGCAGCTCGCTGTAGTCGCTGCACTTGTCCCACGGGAAGTGCGGCGAGACGGTCGGCGTGCAGCGCGCGAGCTGCTGGATCACGCTGCAGTCCTCGATCTTGTCGAACACGTCGCGCGGCTCGCCGGCGCCGGGGAAGCGCGCGAAGCGCGTGCCGCCGGTGCCGACGCCCCACGACGGCAGCGCGACCGCGAAGGCGGCCACCTGGCGGCGCACCGCGTCGATGTCGATGTCGCGGCGCGCGAGCTGGGTGCCCAGTGCGTCGTAGTCGTCACGCACGCGCGCGGCGAGCGGCGCGTTCTGCGATTCGACCAGACTGGCGGCGATCAACGGTGTCGGCATGGCGTTCTCCTGGTTCAGCGTGGGAAGGCAGCGAGGTTGCCCGCATCCACATTGAGGATGTTGCCGGTCGACTTGGCCGACAACTCCGACGCGAAGAAGCAGGTGGCCTCGGCGATGTCCTCGGGCAGCACGCTGCGCTTGAGCATCGAGCGGTCGCGGTAGAAGGCTTCGAGTTCATCTTCGGTGATCTTGTTGGCGGCGGCCCGCTCCTGGCTCCAGGTGCCCGTCCAGATCTTGCTGCCGCGGATCACCGCATCGGGGTTCACGACGTTGGCGCGGATGCCCAGCGGCGCCCCTTCGAGCGCGAAGCAGCGTGCGAGCTGGATCTCGCTCGCCTTGGCCGCGCAATAGGCGGCTGCCTGGTTGCTCGGGACCATGCCGTTCTTGCTGGCGATGAAGACGATGCTGCCGCCGCTGCCCTGCGCCTTCATCACGCGGAAGGCCTCGCGGCCGACCAGGAAGTAGCCGGTCGACAGGATGGCCTGGTTGCGCATCCACAGCGCGAGCGAGGTGTCCTCGATCGGTGCGGCCGACGCGATGCCGGCGTTCGACACCAGGATGTCCAGGCCGCCGTACTCGATCGTCGCGCCGGCATAGGCGCGCAGCACGGCGGCCTCTTCGGTCACGTCGCAATGCAGCGTGCGCACCACGTCGCGGCCGAAGCGTTTCGACAGCTCCGCGCCGACCTGCTCCAGCGCCGGCGTGTCGATGTCGAGCAGCACCGCGCAGGCGCCGTCGGCCAGCAGCCGCTCGACGATCGCGCGGCCGATGCCGCCGGCACCGCCGGTCACCAGCGCGACCTTGCCGACCAGCGGCTTCGGCTTCGGCATGCGCTGCAGCTTGGCCTCCTCGAGCAGCCAGTACTCGATGTCGAAGGCCTCCTGCTCGGGCAGGCCGACATAGCGGTCCAGCGCATCGGCCTCGCGCATCACGTTGATCGCGTTGACGTAGAACTCGCCGGCGATCCGCGCGGTGGCCTTGTCCTTCGCGAGCGAGACCATGCCGACGCCGGGCAGCAGCACGATCACCGGGTTCGGGTCGCGCAGCGCCGGGCTGTCGGCGCGCTTGCAGCGCTCGTAGTAGGCCGTGTAGTCGGCGCGGTAGGCGGCCAGCCGCTCCTCGATCGCGGCGGCAAGCGCCGGGCCGTCGAGCGCGTACAGCGAGGCCGGCAGGATCAGCGGGCGGATCTTGGTGCGCAGGAAATGGTCGGGGCACGAGGTGCCGAGCGCGGCCAGGCGCTCGAGGTCGCGGCTGTTGACGAATTCCTGCACCGTGGCCGAGCGGTCGACGTGCGCGAGCTTGTGGCCGCTGCGCGAGACGGCGCCGCGCAGCACCGGCAGCAGCCGGGCCAGCAGCGCCTGCTGTGCGTCGCCCGCCAGCGGCTCGCGCGCCGCGCCGCCGAAGCTGACGAGCTTGCGCTCGCGCCGCTCGGCCTGCAGCCAGGCCTGCGCTTCCTGGATCACGCCGACGGTGTTCTCGTAGCAGCTGCGCGCATCATCGCCCCAGGTGAACAAGCCGTGGCCGGCCAGCACCAGTCCCCGCAGGCCGGGGTGCTCGGCCACGTAGCGCTGCAGCTGCATGCCGAGCTCGAAGCCGGGCCGCCGCCACGGCAGCCAGCCGACCGTGCCGCCGAAGATCGTCTGCGTCAGCGCGCGGCTGTTCTCCATCGCGGCGATCGCGATCACCGCGTCGGGATGCATGTGGTCGACGTGCCGGAACGGCAGGTAGGCGTGCAGCGGGGTGTCGATGCTGGCGGCGCGCGCGTTCAGGTTGAAGGTGCAGTGCGGCAGGTAGCCGACCATCTCGTCTTCATGCGCGGGGCCGCGGTACAGCGTCTGCAGCGCCTGCAGTTTGTCGAGGTAGAGCGTCGAGAAGCCGTCGAGCTTCATCGAGCCGAGGTCGCCGCCGGAGCCCTTGACCCACAGCACCTGCACGTCCTGCTGCGAGAGCGGATCGCGCTGCAGCAGCTTGGCGGAGGTGTTGCCGCCGCCGTAGTTCGTGATGCGCAGGTCGGAGCCCAGCAGGTTCGATCGGTACAGCAGGCGGCCGGGCTCGTCCAGGCGCTCGGCGTGGGCGGCATCCCAGGTCGGGAAGGGCAGGGTCGGTTCGGTCATGTCGGTCTCGAAGCTCTCGGTTCGAGACGGAATCTAGGGGGTGGCATGCATAAGGACAAGCAATGGTTTCTTATTGAATGGCGAAGAGAAGCTGATGCCTCCCCGTAGCCCGGGTGACAACCCGGGACCCGGATTGGCATCCGGGCCACGAAGTCGGGGAAAACGTGGGGGCGCGATGCAGCGCGCGCCATTCGCAACACCGCGCCGACCACGGGCAATCACCCGCCCTTAAGCTCGCAATGCGCCAGCCGCGCCCCCTGCTCCAGCACGAACTCGCGGAACGCCGCATTCACGCCCGCCAGCGCTCCATCGCGCCGGTGCAGCAGGCACCAATCCAGCAGCTTGGGCATCCCCACGAGGTCGAGCACCGCCATGCGCCCGGCCGCCAGCTCGATCTGGAACGCATGGGCCGACATGAAGCTGATGCCCATGCCCGCCATCACCGCCTGCTTGATGGTCTCGTTGCCCGACAGCTCCATCGTCACGTTGACCTGCAGCGATTGCGACTGCAGCAGGTGCTCGAGGAACTGCCGCGTCGCCGAGCCCGGCTCGCGGAAGATGAACGGCTCGCCCTTCAGCTCGCTCCACGCGATGCGCCGCTTGCCGGCCAGCGGGTGCGCCGGCGCGGCGACGATGCAGTGCGGGTGGCGCGCGAAGGCCTCGGCCTCGACATCGGCCTCCGACGGCGGGTAGCCGGCGATCGCGACGTCAATCTGGTGCTCGTTCAGCAGCGCGAGGATGGTCTCGCGCCGGTCCACCGACAGCTTCAGCTTGACCTCGGGAAAGCGCTCGCGGAACGCCATCATCAGCAGCGGCGCGAAGTAGTTCGCCGTCGGCACCACGCCCAGGTGCAGCTGGCCGCGCGTGCTGCCCTCGCCCGAACTCATCGAGGTCAGCGCCTCCTCGGCCTGGCGGATCGCGCCGAGGATGCCGCGCGCATGGCGCAGCAGTTCGTCGCCGGCCTCGGTGAGCTGCAGCCCGCGGCCCTGCTTGCGGAACAGCGGCAGCCCGAGTTCGTCTTCGAGCAGCCGGATCTGCATCGACACCGCCGGCTGCGTGAGATGCAGCTGCTCGGCGGCGCGCGAGTGGCTCAGCGTGGTCGCGGCGGCCTCGAAGGCGCGCAGCTGGCGCAGCGTCAGGTTCTTCATGCGCCGCCCGCCTTCAGGTGCGTCAGCGGCAGCGCCCCGCCCGCCTTCACCTCGCCGAGCGAGAAGCTGGTGTGGATGTCCTTCACGTTCGGCAGGTTCAGCAGCGTCTCGATCGAGAAGCGCGAGAACGCATCGAGGTCGGTCGCCATCACCTGCAGCTCGAAGGTGCCGGCGCCCGAGATGTAGTGACACGCGATCACCTCGGGCAGCTGGCGGATCGCGTCTTCGAGCGCGCGCGTCTCGGTGCCGGTGTTGCGGTTCGCATCCACGCGCACGAAAGCCAGCACGCCCAGGCCGACCTTGCGCCGGTCGAGTTCGGCGCGGTAGCCGGTGATGTAGCCCTGCTCCTCCAGCCACTTGACGCGCCGCCAGGTCGGCGCGGCCGACAGGCCGATGCGCGTCGCGAGCTCGGCGTTGGACAGCCGCGCGTCCTGCTGCAGCTCGCGCAGGATCAGCACGTCGTAGCGGTCGAGCGTCGCGCCATGCGCCTCGGGGCTGGGCGCCGCAGATGTCGAGGCGGGCGGCCTGCTGGTTTTCCCTGATACGGGCTTTTTGAGCGTCATTCTCGTCATCACATGAAGATGTCAGCAAGATTATTGCGCGCAGCCCCTCTGAGAGGGCAAACATAGAAAGGACTTGCGCGAAGCGAATCCCTACACTGACCGCTGCCGACGCCGCCACGAGCGGTCGACGCGCCTCACCGATCCTCCCCCAAGGAGCCCTGGCCGATGAACGCCCCGCTACCCGAATCCATCCGCAAGGCGCTCGAGAGCGTCTCCCTCGACGACAAGTACAGCCTCGCGACCGGCCGCGCCTTCATGAGCGGCGTGCAGGCGCTGGTGCGGCTGCCGATGCTGCAGCGCACGCGCGATGCAATGGCCGGCCTGAACACCGGCGGCTTCATCAGCGGCTACCGCGGCTCGCCGCTCGGCGGCTACGACCAGGCGCTGTGGCAGGCCAAGAAGCACCTGCAGGCGCAGAACATCGTGTTCCAGCCCGGCGTCAACGAAGAGCTCGGCGCGACCGCGGTGTGGGGCACGCAGCAGCTCGACCTGTACCCGCAGACAAAGAAGTTCGACGGCGTGTTCGGCATCTGGTACGGCAAGGGCCCGGGCGTGGACCGCTGCTCCGACGTGTTCAAGCACGCCAACATGGCCGGCACCGCGAAGCACGGCGGCGTGATCGCGCTGGCCGGCGACGACCACATCGCCAAGAGCAGCACCGCGGCGCACCAGAGCGACCACATCTTCAAGGCCTGCGGGCTGCCGGTGTTCTTTCCGTCGAGCGTGCAGGACATCCTCGACATGGGGCTGCATGCGTTCGCGATGAGCCGCTTCGCCGGCGTCTGGTCGGGCATGAAGACGATCCAGGAGATCGTCGAATCGTCGGCCAGCATCAGCGTCGACCCGGATCGCGTGAACATCGTGCTGCCGGAAGACTTCGTGATGCCGGCCGGCGGCCTGCACATCCGCTGGCCCGATGCGCCGCTCGAGCAGGAGGCGCGGCTGATGGACCACAAGTGGTACGCCGCGCTCGCCTACATCCGCGCCAACAAGCTGAACCACAACGTCATCGAAGGACCGAACGATAGGTTCGGCCTGATCGCGAGCGGCAAGGCCTACAACGACACCCGCCAGGCGCTGCACGACCTGGGCCTGGACGACGACGCCTGCCGGCGCCTCGGGATCCGGCTGCACAAGGTCAACGTCGTGTGGCCGCTCGAGGCCACCATCACGCGCGAGTTCGCGAAGGGCCTGCAGGAGATCCTGGTCGTCGAGGAGAAGCGCCAGGTCATCGAGTACCAGCTGAAGGAAGAGCTCTACAACTGGCGCCCCGACGTGCGGCCGAACGTGCTCGGCAAGTTCGACGAGGTGGCCGGCGACCAGAGCGGCGGCGAGTGGTCGCAGCCGAACCCGGGCAGCAACTGGCTGCTGCGCGCGC
>NZ_JBFUFQ010000143.1:0-15138 GCF_056403355.1 Rhizobacter sp. P2_H3
GTCGCCCACTGTTTGACCACAACGAACGAAGTGAGTGGCGGGAGTTTGGGCGACGGGCCATCAAACTGCACAGCTCCGGCGCCCCGTCCTGATTGGCGCTCCCCACACCCCCCGCCCCCGCCTTTGCCGAACCAGTGGCTTGATGCGCAGAAAACACGCGTGGCGCGCCCCGGTGACAACCGGGGCATCAATTCCCACTTGTTCGCTTGTCAAAGTCGAAGGAGCAGTGCGGTGGCACAAAGGCGCGTGGGGGGAGGCTGTGGAGCGCCAATCAGGACGGGGCGCCGGAGCTGGCTGGTTTCATGGCCCGCGTGCGCAGCACGCTTCGTGAACTGACTGTCGCCGACTGTTAGACCACAGAGAGCGAAGCGAGCGGCGGGAGTTTCGGCGACGGGCCATGAAACCAGTCAGTGGAGGGAAGTCTTCGCCCCGCCAGGGGCGAAGACCGTACCGGCCGGCGAGCCACAGCCTCCCCCCACGCGACTTTGCGCACACAAACGACCAGCGAAACATGCATTTTTCGGGGGGGAATCCGGGCTTTCCAGCAGTCCTCGGGTATCGCTCCGCCCCTAACATCCGCGCTGATCGAAAAAACGAACGGTCGTGCAGATTTGCGCGGCGTTCCCCTCGGCCTCGGGCTGGATTCACAACTGGGAAGCAGGAGACACGGATGCATCAATGGAAACGCAATGTCGTCGCGCTCGGCGCGGCGGCGCTGGTGGCCGCTTGCGGCGGCGGCGGCAGCGACACGACGGCCAAGGTCAACATCACCGCGGTGAAGGTCATGGGCGACAGCCTGGCCGACTCCGGCACCTTCGGCTTCAAGGCGACGGTGCAGGGCGCGGATTCGCTGGTGTACCCGGAGCGCGTCGCACTGAGCTACGGCATCACGGGGATGTGCAACTACTACACGCCGACGGGTGCCACCACCTTCACGCCGAACACCGCGAAGACCGGCTGCACCAACTACGCGATCGCCAGCAGCCGCATCAACTTCCCGACCGCGCCCACCTCGCAGCTGTCGGTGATCCAGCAGATGAAGGACGCGACCGCGACGACCCCCATCGGCGCCACCGAACTCGCGCTGATCGACGGCGGCGGCAATGACGCGGCCGACCTCGTGGGTGCCTACCTCAAGGCCGGCACCGACGGCGGCGCGACCTACCTGGCGCTGCTGAAAACGGAGCTGGACGCGACGACGGTGAACACCGAGGCGGCGAACGGTGCCGCGGGCCTGGCGAAACTGGGCGGCATGTACATGGTGGCGGTCGCGACGCAGTTCAGTGCGGCCATCGACACCAACATCCTCGGCAAGGGCGCGAACTACGTGGCCGTGCTGAACATGCCCGGCATCACGAACACGCCGCGCTTCCAGCTGGTGCTGGGGTCGATCGCGGCCAAGGCGGTGCAGGGCGGCGCGACCGACGGCGGCGCTGCGGCACGTTCGCAGGCCGAGGCGCTGTTCAAGGGCTGGATCGAAGCCTTCAACGGGACGCTGGCCACGCACTACGCTGGCAACGGCAAGGTGGTCGTGGTCGACTTCTACACCTCGTTCAACGAGGAGGTGGCGATCCCTGCGCAGTACAGCCTGACCAACGTGACGACGCCGGCCTGCCCGGCCACCGGCGTCGGCACGGACGGCCTGCCGACCTACACCTTCACGACCTGCACCGACACCGCACTGTCGGCGGCACCGCCCACCGGCGTGACCGATCCGAACTGGTGGAAGAGCTACGCCTTCTCCGACGGCTTCCACCCGACGCCGTACGCCCACCAGCTGCTCGCTCAGCTGATCGCGCGAAGCCTGGCCACCAAGGGCTGGCTGTAAACCCGGATGCACGAAGGAACAACAACCATGAACAAGACATTCAAGTGCATCGCGCTGGCAGGCTGCGTGGCCGGCCTGTTCGTCAGCGGCGCGGCGAGCGCGCAAACCGCCGGCTCGTGGCTGGTGCGGGCCGGTGCGGTGCGCATCGCGCCGAAGGTCGACAGCGGCGACCTGAGCGCGCCGGCCTTCCCGGGCACCAAGGCCGATGTCGACTCGAACACCCAGTTCGGCGGCGGCATCACCTACATGTGGACCGACAACTTCGCGATCGACCTGCCGCTGTCGACGCCCTTCAAGCACGACATCAACGGTGACGGCGCCATCGCCGGCGTCGGCAAGATCGGCGAGACCAAGGCGCTGCCGATCACGCTGATGGCGCAGTACCGCTTCCTGGAAGCGAGCTCGCCGTTCCGCCCATACGTGGGCGCGGGCATCACCTACGCGAAGTTCTACAAGGAGAAGGGCACCGCGGCGTTGACCGCGTTGACCGGCGGCACGAGCGCGAATCCGACGACGCTGAAGATCGACTCGAAGGCGGCCGCGACGATCGCGGTCGGCGCGAGCTTCACCTTCAATGAGCGCTGGTTCGTCGATGCGACGGTGCTGAAGACTTTCCTGAAGACGACCACGACCTTGTCGACAGGGCAGACGCTCGACATCAAGCTGGACCCGCTGACCACGGCGGTGTTCGTCGGCTACCGCTTCTGATCGGAGCGTTGTCGGGGAAAGGCCCTGCCGTCGCGAGACGGCAGGGCTTTTTTGTTGGACGGGTCTGAACTCGTTCGGAGGTGCAGTTACTCAGGCCTGCATGAACTGCACTGCAACGCCGCTGCCGCTTCACGGCCAGGGTTTCAACATCAGCTCCGGGCGGGCAGGCGGGTCAGCGGCCTGGCCGGTGCCGGTCCCGCTGCAAGGGCAGGTCACGCGGCAGCGGCGATCGGCACGACGCACGGCAGAACCCGTGATCCGAACTTCGGCCGAACGCATGACCGCCGCGAACTGGCCGTCCACGGCCAGCCTGCTGCTGGCCCATGTGAACGACTTGTCCGGCAGTTGCCCGGTCGGCGCGTCGTGCGACGGTGCCACCGGCCTGTTGCATCCGACCCTCGCCGAGTTTCGGCGTGCGGTGGCCGTCGACTTCAAGGTCGTTCGCAGTCCCGGCCTCGGCGAGCATCGATCGCTCGACGGAGTGATCGTGTTGATTGCTGAATCCGACCACCACCAGCCCGATGCCGCGACACGGGCGCTGCAGTCGATCTGGCGGCCCGGCGACCTGCACTTCGCCGAACTGTCGGAGCCGTACGTTCGCAGCGGGCAGTTCGACGAGGTCCTGCGCGGGATTCCGGTCGTGCAGGACGACGCGGAGGGCGGAACGGTGGGCATGGACGACCATGCACTCGGGGTGCGAGTCGAAGCCTTGATGCGCGAAGTGGCCACGTCTCTGCGCGAGCTGATCGACCGGCTGGATCCCGGCGCATCGCAGGGTCGGCAGGCGGATGCCGAGGTGACGCTTGCGGCGTTGCGCCAGCAGGTCGACGGTCTGTTGATGCGCCACCTGAAGCGGCCGGCCACGTCGGTCCGGATCGTCGAGCTGACCCGGCGCCTGCTCGAACAGGAGATCGCGCTGGCGACCCTGATCGACGAGACCCTGGATTCCCGCTCCGACTCGATGGCGAAGACCATCCTCGACCGCGCCGGGTCCGACCGCGCGTCCGGCGCAGCGCCCCGCCGGACCTACGTCGCGATGCTGGGCGCGGCGCACCTGCAGCGAATGGCAGAACGCCTGCAGGAGAGCGGTCGTGCCTACCTCCTGCTGTGCCCTCACGGCGCCAGCGCATCGATCGACGCGTGCCACTGAGCGCAGGCCGCTCAGCGGTACGACATCACCAGCCCATGGATCAGCCGCGTCCAGCCGTCGAGCATCACGAACAGCAGCAGCTTGAACGGCAGCGAGATGGTGGTCGGCGCGATCATCGACATGCCCAGCGCGAGCAGCACCGTCGCGACGATCAGGTCGACGATGACGAACACCAGGTAGATGATGAAGCCGATCTGGAACGCGCGCGTCAGCTCGCTCAGCGTGAAGCTCGGCACCAGCACCATGAAGTCGTCGGCGGCCAGCGTCGCCGCGCGTTGCGGCGGCCAGATGCTCTCGGCCGACTTCAGGAAGAACTGGCGGTCGCGCTCCTGCGTGTGCTTCTGCAGGAAGGCCTTGACCGGCGCCTTGGCCGCGTCCATCACGGCGACGATGTCGTTCAGGCCCTCGCCCTTGGCGCCGAAGCTGCGGCCGCGCAGCGCGTCGCTCACCTCCATGCCCACCGGCGCCATGATGTAGATCGTCAGGATGATCGCGATGCCGTTCAGCACCATGTTCGGCGGCGTCTGCTGCAGCCCGAGCGCGGTGCGCAGCAGGCCGAACACGATCACCAGCTTGGTGTAGCTCGTCACCATCAGCGCGACGAAGGGCGCGATGCCGAACGCGACGATCAGCGCAACCAGTGTCAGCGGTTCGGGCAGCCCGGCACCCATCACAGCTCGCTCGCGGCGAACTCGGACACGCGCACGCCGAGCTGGTCGCCCACCGCGACCAGGTAGCCCTTGCCCAGCACGTTGCCGTGCGCGACGATGCGCACCGCACTGCGGTTCAGCGCCTGCCCGAGCTCGAACACGTGGCCGGGGTTCAGCCCCTTCAGCTCGCCGAGCGAGACCGACAGCTCGCCCACTTCGAAGCGCAGCGTCACCTCCAGCGCGTCCAGGCGGTCCAGCGGCAGCGCCGCGGCATCGTCGTCATGGCCGGCGAGCTCGGCCTCGGGGGTGTCTCGGTTCATGTCGTTCTCTTTCCAAGGCTGCAAGGTGATGCGTGTGCCTTCGGCCAGCCCGACGAGACGCCGTCCCGTCACGCCGCCGAGCTCGGCGCTGACCAGCAGGCCCGCACCGGACGATGACCAGCGCTCGATGCTGATGATGTCGCCGGGGCAGACGCTGCCGATCTCGCGCACGCTGATCTGGCTGTGGCCGACGACGAAGGGCAGCGGAATGCGCAGACCGTCGAGCGCCGCCGTCGTCCGCAGCGCGCGCGGCATCGGCGGCGCGGCCGCGAGCAGGGCGGCCAGCGCCGCGTCGTCGTCGAACAGCAGGTGGCCGCCATGCACGCCGTCGCGGCCGGCGAGCGTGAAGCCGGCAGCGCGCTCGGCCAGCGTGGCGGCAGGCGGTTCGGCGGGCGCCTCTGCATCCGCCGGCGGCGGCGACCACTCGAAGCGCAGGTGCAGGGCCTTCTCCAGCGCATCGGCCAGCGGATGCAGCGCATCGGCCAGCAGCACGTAGCGCAGCTCGCGCGGCAGCAGCTCGGTGTGGCGTTCGTCGAGCAGGGCCGACAGCAGCGGCAGGTCGAGCGCCAGCCAGCCGGCGTGCACGCCGAGCCGCCAGCGAAAGCGCATGCGCTCGCTGCCTGCAGCGGGCACGCCGCGATGCCGCCACTGCAGCGTCCACGGCTGGCCGCACAGGGTCAGCACGCGGGCGTTGCCGTGTGCATACAACGCGTTCAGCGCCCGCACCAGCGACG
The DNA here is from genome assembly GCF_056403355.1 of Rhizobacter sp. P2_H3. NCBI lineage: Bacteria > Pseudomonadati > Pseudomonadota > Betaproteobacteria > Burkholderiales > Sphaerotilaceae > Rhizobacter > Rhizobacter sp. P2_H3. The sequence goes on from NZ_JBFUFQ010000143.1 coordinate 5,391, forward strand.
CATCGGCACGCGGCAGACGCGGCGACACACCGAGGTCGCGCACCTCGGGTCGGGGGCGTGGCGGCAAGGTTGAAACGTGAGTTTGTTCACGCATGGTTCGGCGCAGCGTACCCAAGCCGACCCGATTGAGGAACTACGCAAAACCGTAGGGGGCGGCATGGGTGTCGGATCGGCCACTACGGAAATTCGTGGTTGCTGTCCAGCGGCAGCGAGCCCTAGAGTGCGCCGGCACCAGGCGATTTCCGTGGCATACGTCACGGAAGCCTTCGGTGGATGAATCGCGCCTCATGCCCACACCGTCGAACGCGCTCCCTGCCAACCACCGGGCGAACCGCGGCCTGCGCGGCTGGCTCGGCCTCGCCGGCCGCCAGAACGACCTGGTGCTCGCCGGCCTGCTGGTGGCCATCGTCGCGCTGTTCGTGCTGCCGCTGCCGACGCCGCTGCTCGACCTGCTGATCGCCACCAACCTGGCGGTGAGCCTGGTGCTGCTGATCGTCGCGATGTACGTGCCGTCGGCGCTGTCGTTGTCGACCTTCCCGTCGCTGCTGCTGTTCACCACGCTGTTCCGGCTGGCGCTGAACATTGCATCGACCAAGCTGATCCTGCTGCACGCGCATGCCGGCCACATCATCGACACCTTCGGCAAGCTGATCGTCGGCAACAACGTGGTGGTCGGCGCAGTGGTGTTCCTGATCATCGCGATCGTGCAGTTCATCGTGATCGCCAAGGGCTCGGAGCGGGTGGCCGAGGTCGCGGCCCGCTTCGCGCTCGACGCGATGCCCGGCAAGCAGATGAGCATCGATGCCGACGTGCGCGCCGGCGTGCTGTCGTCGACGCAGGCCCAGGCGCGCCGCCGCCTGCTGGAGCAGGAGTGCCAGCTGCACGGCGCCATGGACGGCGCGATGAAGTTCGTCAAGGGCGATGCGATCGCTGGCATCCTGATCGCGATCGTCAACATCCTCGCCGGCATCGCGATCGGCACGCTGATGCTCGACATGGCCGTCGGCGCCGCGGTGCAGCGCTTCGCGATCCTGACGGTGGGCGACGGCATGGTGTCGCAGATCCCGTCGCTGCTGGTGTCGATCGCCGCCGGCATCGTGATCACGCGGGTCGGCGCGCAGGGCGGCGACGAGCAGCCGACGCAGCTGGCGAGCCAGATCGGCCAGCAGGTGCTGGCGCACCCACGCGCGCTGATGGTGGCGGGGGCGGCGCTGGCGAGCTTCCTGCTCGTGCCGGGCTTTCCGAAGTGGGTGTTCGGCCTGCTCGCCGCCGTCGTGCTCGGCACCGGGCTCGCGGCGCGCGCACTGCGCCGCCGGCGCCATGTGTCCGACTGGATCTCGCACCCGGGCGCGCCCGATGCCGAGCTGCGTGCCACCGACGATGCGCTGGCGTCGCCGCTGGCGGTGCACCTGGCGCCCGGCCTCGGTGTCGACCTCCACTTGCTGGACCAGCGGCTGAGCGGCGTCAAGTCGACGCTCGAGGCCGAGCTGGGCCCGGTGTTTCCGCGGCTGCGCATCGTGCATTCGCAGGCCCTCGCCGACGCCGCGGGCTACCAGGTGCTGGTGCAGGACGTGCCGGTGGCGCGCGGCAGCGTGCGCGCCGGCTGGCGCCTGCTGGCCGATGCCGACGCGGCGGCTCCACCGCCCGGCGCCGAGGTCGGCGAACCGTTCGGCCCGTTCGCGCGCGTGGTCTGGGTGCCGGCCGCGTCGCCGGCGGCCGGGCTCACCGCTGACGAAGTGATCGCCGCGCACGTCGAGCAGGTGGTGCGCCGCCATGCGCCGCGGCTGATCGGCCTGCAGGAGGTGCAGCGGCTGCTGCACGCGGTGCAGCGCGACGCGCCCGACCTGGCCGCCGAGGCCGCCCGCGTGGTGCCGCTGCAGCGCATCGTCGAGGTGCTGCGCCGGCTGCTGCAGGAAGGCATCCCGATCCGCAACCTGAACGCCATCCTCGAGGCGCTGGTGATCTGGACGCCGAAGGAGGCCGACGTGATCGCGCTGACCGAGCTGGTGCGCGTCGCGCTCGGCCGCTACATCACCAGCCGCTTCGTCGGCGCCGACCGGCAGCTGCAGGCGATGCTGTTCGAGGTGGCCCTGCTCGACCGCGTGCAGGGCGCGGTGGAGCGCGGGCCGCGCGGCAACCTGCTGCTGCTGAGCCCGGCCGTCACGCAGGACATCCGCGACCAGGCGCGCCGCATCGCCGAGGGCAGCGCGCACCGGGTGGTCGCTGTCACCTCGTCGGACGTGCGCCGCTATGTGAAGACGCTGCTGGAGCCGGTGCTGCCGCAGCTCGTCGTGCTGTCGTACCAGGAGGTCGACGAGGACGTCGCGCTGCAGCCGGTCGGCTGGATCACCAACCCGAAGGCCGACTGAATGACGCCACACGATCTCCTCGACATCACCCGCGACGGCCTGCTGATCGTGCTGTGGGTGTCGCTGCCGGTGGTGGTGGTCTCCACGCTGTCGGCGCTGGTCGTCGCGGTGCTGCAGGCCGTCACGCAGATCCAGGACCAGAGCATCGGCCAGTCGGTGCGCCTGGTCGCGGTGATGCTGACCATCGTCGTCAGCGCCGGCTGGCTGGGGCGCGACGTGCTGCGCTTCGCCGAGCGGGCGTTCCAGACCGTGGCGCAGCTGCCATGAGGGCCGCCGCCTTGCTCCTGTCGATGCTGGTGGCCCTGGCATCGCCGCCGCTGCACGCCGCCGAGGTGCGCTGGAAGCCGCGCACGCTCAGCATCGTCGCCAACGACAAGCCGCTGGCCGATTTCCTGCGCGAGGTGGTGGCCTCGCAAGGCCTGACCGCGGTCGTCGACTCGAAGGTCAGCGGCATGATCAGCGGCAAGTTCACGATGCAGGCGCAGAGCATCCTCGACAGCGTCTGCACCACCTACGGCCTGACCTGGTTCTACGACGGCGCCTTCGTCTACATCGATCCGGCCAGCGAGGCGCGCAGCGAGGTGCTGCCGATCACCGCCGGCAGCGGCTCCGGCGTGACGCAGATGCTGGCGCGGCTGAAGATCGTCGACCCGCGCTACCCGGTCAGCGCGAACGACCGCGAGGGCAGCCTGTATGTCTCCGGCCCGAAGCGCTATGTCGACATGGTGCGCCAGGTGGTCAAGCTGGCCGACCAGAAGGCGGCGCTGGCCGACTACGCCGAGGTGCGGCTGTTTCCGCTCAAGTACGCCTGGGCCGGCGACGTGCGCGTCAACCGCTCCGGCAAGGACCTGCTGGTGCCCGGCGTCACCAACGTGTTGCGCAGCCTGTACGGCCGCAAGAACGGGCGCGCCGGCGGCGACGGCAAATCGGGCGTCGCGATGCGCGTCGGCGCGAGCCGCCAGCTCAAGCTGAGCTCGGGCGAATCGCTGAACGTGCCGAAGGTCGAGATGGGCTCGACCGGCGACGCCGGCGCGGCGGGCGGCAGCGACAGCACGCTGGACAACTTCACGCCCAGCAACGACCTGCCGCAGTTCCATGCCGACACCCGCATGAACGCGGTGCTGGTGCGCGACCTGCCGGACCGCATGGCGCAGTACGAGCGGCTGATCGCCGCGATGGACTCGCGCCCGCGCCTGATCGAGATCGAGGTCACGATCATGGACATCAGCAGCGACACGCTCGACACGCTGGGCGTCGACTGGCGCCTGCACGGCCGCCATGCCGACCTGCAGGTGGGGGCCGGCAACGGCAAGCCGCTGACCTGGAGCGGTGCCAGCACCGAGGCCGGCCAGACCGGTGCCACCACACCGGCCGGCGGCGTGTTCACCGCGGCCATCGGCAACGAGCTGCGCAACTTCCTGCTGGCCCGCGTCAGCGCGCTGACCAAGACCGGCACCGCCAACTTCGTCGCGCGGCCCAAGGTGCTGACGCTGAACAACACCGAGGCGGTGCTGGAGAACCTGAGCGAGCTGCATGTGCGCGTCGACGGCTTCCAGGACGCGGGCCTCTTCACCATCACCGCCGGCACCTCGCTGCGCGTGACGCCGCTGATCATCGACGAGCAGCCGGCGCGCAGCCTGATGATGTCGATCGACATCGCCGATGGCGACCTGAGTGCCGCGAGCGTCGACCAGATCCCGATCATCCGGCGCCGCACCGTCAACACGCAGGCGATGGTCGACGAGAACGCGAGCCTGCTGATCGCCGGCTTCTCGTCGGAGGAGACGATCAACGCGGTGACCGGCGTGCCGGTGCTGTCGGCGATCCCGCTGCTCGGCAACCTGTTCAAGTACACCGAGAAGTCGCGCGCCAACATGGAGCGCTTCTACCTGCTGACGCCGCGGCTGGTGCTGCCGGCGGTGGCGCGCGCCCCGGCCCCCGGAGGATGAGCATGAGTGCACTGCCCGCATCCCCCGCGCCGGCAGGCGCCGTCGCGCCGTCCTCCTGGTGCCTGCGCTTCCTGAACGGCGCGCTGCGCGGCCGCACCATCGCGCTGAAGCCGGGCGCGAACCTGGTCGGCTCGGCCGGCGACTGCGACGTGATGCTGCCGGGCGGCGACGTGCTGCCGCAGCACCTGCTGTTCAGCGTCGGCGAGCTGGTCGTCTCGGTGCAGCGGCTCGGCACCGCCGGCGCGCTGCTGAACGGCGAGGCGATGCAGCAGCCGCGGCGCAGCGTGGTGGCCGGCGACGTGCTGCGCGTCGGCGCGGTGGAGTTCCAGCTCGACCGCGTCTACGTCACGCTGCAGGGCGAAGACCGCATGTTCGCCGGCCCCGAGAGCGCGCTGCCGCCGGCCGCCAACGAGGCCGCGACGGCCGAGACGCCGCGCCGCCCGCTGCGCCGGGCCGGCCTCGTCGTGATGGTGCTGGCACTGGCGGGCATCGCCGGCGTGCTGGCCTGGCAGGGCGATGGCCGGCGCAGCGCAGTCGCGGCGGTCGACCTGCCGGCGCTGAACCGGCTGCTCGCGGGCTACCCCGAGGTGGAGACGGTGGCTGCGCCGAGTGGCGGCGGCAACGTGGTCGTGCGCGGCTTCGTCGAGACGCGGGCGCGCCGCAAGGCCCTGCAGGCGGCGCTCGAGGCGCTCGGCCCGCGCGTGTCGGTGACGGTCGTCAGCGCCGAGGAGATGGTCGAGCAGGCGCGGCGCTTCGTCAGCGACCCCGGCGTCACGGTGGCGTACGCCGGGCAGGGCCGGCTGGTGGTCTCCGGCACGGTCGAGGACGAGGCGGTGCGCCTGCAGATCCGCCGCCTGGCCGAGGACCTGCACCCGACGGTGCTGGTCTCGGACAAGGTCAGCTACCGGGCCAGGCCGCTGCGCGACGACGGCGCGGCGTCGCGCGAGCAGTGGGCCTCGTGGCAGAGCGTGCTGCCGTCGCGCATGGTCGGCATCACCGAGGACGCGAACGGCCTGAAGCACATCCAGCTGGCCAACGGCAGCCGCTACTACGAAGGCGCGGTGCTGAAGAGCGGCGGCGAGCTGCAGCACATCGACACCGACGGGTTGGTGATCAGCGGCGGCACCACCGCGAAGCCGCCGGGAGCCGCCCGATGAACCCGATCCCGCATGACGCACCCGCGTCAGCGCCCCGATTTCACGCGCCGGAGCGATCCGGCGCGTGGAATGCCGCCGCCCGCCAGGGCGGCACCTGAGTCGTGCGCGTCAGCGCACAAAAGCAAGTCCATCCCTTTCACTCAACACCCAGGAGAGAACACCATGGCAGACGGACCCAGCGCAGACCAGAGCGTCGCGACGATGCGCCAACTCGCAGCCGACCAGATGAAGGTCCAGCTGGCGGCGCAGACGCTGTCGACCCAGAGCTCCAACATCACGACCACCACGCAGTCGATCCTGGCGGGCAACGCCATGGCCAGCGAGTCGGTCAAGCAAGGGGCCCAGGACGTGCGTCAATCCTCGCGAGCGAGTTGACGACCGCTGCCGCGCGCCGCGACCGCAGGGCCGGCGCGCGGCTTTTCCTCCATTCCCGAAACCACACCTTCGAAGCGGAGAACGCCATGTCCGAAGCAGCCGTCATTGCCGCCGCCGTGCCACCGGCCGCCACCACCGGGACGACGAGCGCCGCGGCCGGCCCCGGCGCAACGCCGGCAACGTTCGCACCCGGCGAGACCCGCATGTTCGCCAACATGATGCAGGGCGTGCAGCAGCCCGAGAGCGCCGCGCGCGGCGCCATCGGCGACGCGGTGAAGGCGATGGCCACGCAGCTCAACGGCATGCGCTCGGTCGAGGACATGCGCGCCAGCATGCTGGCGTCGATCGACATGAACGATCCGTTCAAGACCATGGTGATGGTCGCCGACCAGTCGATGCAGGCGCAGATGAGCTTCTCGAAGCTGCACATGTCGACCGCGCTCGCGAGCGCCGCCACCAACCTGTTCGGCACCTTGCTGAAGAACCAGCAGTAGGCGCCGCCATGAACACATCCTTCGGACGATCGCTGCGGCGTGTGCTGCTGCTCGGCCTGCTGTGCAGCCTGGCCGCCTGCAAGGTCGGGCTGTATTCGAACCTCAACGAGCAGGAGGCCAACGAGATGCTGGCCGCGCTGACCGGCGACGGCCTCGATGCCGACAAGGAGCGGCTCGAGAACAACCAGTGGCAGGTGCTGGTGGACAAGGGCCAGCTGCCGGCGGCGCTCGACCTGCTGCGCGCCCAGGGCCTGCCGAACGACCGCTACGCCAGCATGGGCGAGGTGTTCCAGAAGCAGGGCCTGGTGTCCACGCCGTCCGAGGAGCGCATGCGCTACATCTACGCGATGTCGCAGGAGCTGTCGCAGACGCTGCGCAAGGTCGACGGCGTGGTGTCGGCCCGCGTGCACGTCGTGATCCCGGCCAACGACCCGCTGAGCGACAAGATCCGGCCGTCGTCGGCCGCGGTCTTCATCAAGCACCGGCCCGACGTCGACCTGCGCCTGCTGGTTCCGGCCGTCAAGGACCTGGTGGCGCACAGCATCGAGGGCCTGTCGCACGACCAGGTGTCGCTGTCGTTGTTCGAGGCGCGCCGCGCACCGCCGCAGGGTGCCGCGCCGGCCGGCGCCGTGCTGCCGCGCAGCGACCTGATCCTCGGCGTGCTGCCGGCGCAGACCGCGCTGGTGCTGCTGGTGCTGCTGCTGGCCGCGGCCGCCTGCCTGGTGGTGCTGCCGGGGCTGCTGCGCCGCAACGATCTCGACTGGCGCGTCTGGCTGCGCCGGCAGGTGTTCCGGCGCTGACGGGCCGCGACGATGAGCCCGGCCGCCCCCGCCCCCACCCCTGCGCACGACCTGCTGCGCCTGGTGATGCGCCACAACCTGCACCCCGAGCTCGACCTGCATGCGAGCTGGCTGCCGGCCGGCTGGCCGCTGCGCCACCGCCGCGTGGCGCGCTTCGGCGCGGCCGGGCAGGGCGTGCTGGCACAGCTGTTGCGCGCCGAGGCGGGCGCGCCGCGCTACAACGTCGATTCGCGCCTGGGCCGGCTCGCGCTGGTCGACGGCGCCTCGCTGCGCCGGCTGGCCGCCTACACCGGGCTGTGCGCGCACAAGTCGCTGCTGCGCCAGCGCGGCATCGGCGCCGTGCTGCGCCGCCAGGCACGCCGCTTCGATGCCGACGCGGCCGAGTTCGTCGCCGAGCGCCTGCCGGCGCTGACCGAGCTGCGCATGAACGTCGCCGCACTGCAGCAGCACCCGGCGGGTGCCGGCCGCACCGTGCTGGACCGCGGCTACCGCCTGCTGCTGGCCGCGCTGGCCGGCGAGGGCGAGGCCGTGCTGCGGCGCGTGCAGCGCAAGTTGCCGCGGCGCGTCAGCACGCTCGGCCTGCCGGAGCTCGCGCCGCGCCAGGCGAAYCAGCTGCAGGAAGTGATGCTGCAGTGCCTCATCCCCGAAAGGTTGCCCGCATGGGACTGGCTTTTCTGATCACCACCGAGAACCTGCAGCTGCTGAGCGAACGCAAGGTGCTGAAGGAGGCCGAGTACGCGGCGCTGCTGGATGCCGCCGCGCTGGTCGAGGCGGCGCGCCGGGAGGGCGAGCGCATCGTGCGCCAGTCGACCAGCCAGGCCGAGGACAGCCGCCGGCGCGGCTACCAGGAGGGCTTCGAGGCGGCGCGCGCCGAGCACGCGCAGCGCGTCGTGTCCGATGCGGTGGCGACCGAGCGCCAGCTGCGCGCGCTGCGTGCGGCGATGGCGCAGATCGTCGTCAAGGGCGTGGCGCAGTTCGTCGACGAGCTCGACCCGGCGACGCTGATCGAGCGCGCACTGCAGCGCGTGGACACGCTGATCCGCCACGAGCCCTTCCTGACCATCCGCGTCGCACCGGCGCAGGAGCCGATGCTGCGCGGCGCGGTGGCGCGCCTGCAGGGCGAGGGCGGCCTGCCGGCCAGCATCGCGGTGCAGTGCGACGCCTCGCTCGCGAGCGGCGCCTGCGTCGTGCAATCGGCATCGGGCACGCTGGAGATCGGCGTCGATGCGCAGCTCGAGGCCTTCCGCAAGGCGATCGAACGCCAGGGGGGGCGCTGATGGATGCCGCCGCGCTCGACATCGTCGCCGACCTCGAGCACGCGCTGCGCCGTGCCGCGCCGGCCGGCATCCGCGGGCGCGTCAGCCGCGCGGTGGGCATGACGATCGAGGCGACCGGCATCCAGGCCCACGTCGGCGAGCTGTGCGAGCTGACCACGCCGGGCGAGCCGCCGCTGCTGGCCGAGGTGGTCGGCTTCTCGGGCACGACCGCGATCCTGACGCCGATGGGACCGACCACCGGCCTGTCGGCGCTGACCGTGGTGATCCCGTCGGGCCGCGGCCATGTGTGTCCGGTCGGCGACGGGCTGCTCGGGCGCGTGCTCGATGCGCTGGGCGAGCCGCTGGACACGCTGGGCCCGCTCGAGGTGAACGCGCGGCTGCCGGTGCACCGCGAGCCGCCGAACCCGCTGCAGCGCAAGCTGATCGAGAAACCGCTCGCGACCGGCATCCGCGCCATCGACGGCCTGCTGACGCTCGGCGAAGGCCAGCGCATCGGCGTGTTCGCGCCGCCCGGCATCGGCAAGAGCACGCTGCTGGGCATGCTGGCGCGCGGCTCGACGGCGGACGTCAACGTGATCGCGCTGATCGGCGAGCGCGGCCGCGAGGTGCAGGAGTTCCTCGAATACAACCTCGGTGCCGCCGGGCTGGCGCGCAGCGTGATGATCGTGTCGACCTCCGACCGCCCGCCGATGGAGCGCATCAAGTCGGCCTATGCCGCCACCACCATCGCCGAGCACTTCCGCGACCAGGGCCGGCGGGTGCTGCTGGTGATGGACTCGCTGACGCGCTTCGCGCGCGCCCAGCGCGAGATCGGCCTGGCCAGCGGCGAGCCGCCGACGCGGCGCAGCTACCCGCCGTCGATCTTCTCGATGCTGCCGCAGCTGCTGGAGCGCGCCGGGCGGGGGCGCCGCGGCTCCATCACCGCGGTGTACTCGGTGCTGACCGAGGGCGACGAGGAGAACGACCCGATCGCCGAGGAGGTGCGCGCCATCCTCGACGGCCACCTCGTGCTGTCGCGCAAGCTCGCGGCGGCCAACCACTACCCGGCGATCGATGTGCTGGCCAGCGTCAGCCGCGTGATGTCGAACATCGTGCCGCGCGAGCATCGCGCCGCGGCGGCCCGTTTTCGCGCGCTGATGGCGCGCCACCAGGAGCTCGAGATGCTGATCCAGATCGGCGAATACCAGGCCGGCAGCGATCCGCTGGCCGACCGCGCGATCCAGTCGCGCGCGGCGATGCAGGCCTTCCTCGCGCAGGCGCCGGAGACGGCGGTCGCGTTCGACAAGACCGAGGCGGCGCTGCGCCGGCTCGCGGGAGCGGACTGAGA
>NZ_JBFUFQ010000144.1:0-15042 GCF_056403355.1 Rhizobacter sp. P2_H3
GGGGAACCCAATGTAAGCCAGAAGGGGGAGTGGAATTCGAAAAATATTATAAATATTGGGCCGCTGAATTTGAATAAGGTTAGCGAAAACTTTGACTTGAACTTGTCTCCTAGGGGCCAGCATCCACAGGTGTCGATCTCGCCGCTGTCGAGCCCCGGTCTGAATCCCTATCCATATCCGCAGGCAATTGGTCTAAATCCGATTTCGCAACCGCTTCAGCCACACCAGTACCAGCAATATCAGCAGGGCATGCAGTACCCGCAGTTCGGCGGCAGTGACAATGCACCGAATACGGATTTATATCTGTACGACCGAATTCTCAATGATGCTTCGAACCAGTGATGGTGCACGACAGGTTGATTCAATCCGAATGAGTCAGCCGGTGCGGCGTGGTTTGGACAGTGCCTTCATTGCCGAACCGTGAGTTCGGCGCCCCCATCCGCCCTCATCCGCACCACCACCGGCAACACCTGCGGCAGCGCCGCCAGCAACCCGGCCGCATCCCGCACCGGGAAGCGGCCGGTCAGCCGCATCGCGTCGACCCGCGGGTCGGTGCTGACGATCGGTGCCGTGCGGTAGGCGTTGACGCTGGCCAGCGCCTCGCGCAGCGGGGTGTCCTGGAAGCTGAGCCAGCCGTCACGCCAGCCGGCGAGGGCCGCCGCGTCGCCCAGGTGCGGTGGCTGTGCGATGCCGTTGCGGATGTCGAGCAGCTCGCCGGCGGCCAGCACGATCGGCGAGCCGAAGCGGTCCGGGCTGCCGGCCTCGACGGCTTCGCGCAGCGCCACCTGCACCCGCCCGCGTTCGACGCCCACCGTCAGCGCGCCGCCGCGCTCGCGCAGGCTGAACACCGTGCCCAGCACCTCGATGCGCGCCTGGCGCGTCAGCACCTCGAACGGCCGCGCGGCGTCGTGCGCCACGTCGCAGCGCAGTTCGCCGCCGTCGAGCCGCACGATGCGGCGCTGCCGGTGCAGCCGCACATCGATCGCGCTGTCGGCGCCGAGCGCCAGCTGCGTGCCGGGCTGGGCATCGGGCAAGCTGACGTTGAGCAGCTGCAGCGGCTGCGTGCGGTACGCCGCGCTGAACACCGGCGCCTGCCAGTACTGCCAGCCCAGCCGGCCGGCGAGCAACGCGCCGCCGAGCAACGCGGCCGCGGTCAGCAGCAGGTTTCGGCGCCCCGCGGCGTGTGGGGCGGCGACCGGTTCATCGAAATGCTCCCTCAGCCCCTCCGACATCCCGCCCAGCATCTGCCAGCGCCGGCGCGCCTCGTCGGCTGCCGCCGCATGCTCGGGCGACGATGCGATCCACTGCCGCAGCCGCGCGAGCGCCCGGCCGGCCGCCGGCTCCGGCTCGACCTCGCTCTTCACGACCAGGTCGAGCGCGTGCTCGATCAGTTTCTCGGCGGGAGCCATCGGGCTCATGCCCACTCCTCGGCCAGCGTCGCACGGAAGCTGCTGCGCGGTGACACCGCCGGCGTCTCGATCAGCTCGGCCTGCATCTCGGCGAACACCCGCGAGCAATCCAGCGCCGCCCGCACCAGGTGCTTGGCCACCGCCGCCTCGCTGAGCGTGAGCCGCTGCGAGATCTCGGTGCGCGTGAACCCATAGGCCCGGAACAGCAGGAACACCTCGCGCCGCAGCGGCGGCAGCGATTCGAGCACGCCGATCACGCGCCGCAGCACCTGCCGCTGTGCCGTCACGTACTCGCACGACGGTGCTGCCGCCTGCCGGCTGACTTCGGATTGCTGCGCCGCCCAGCTCTGCACCACCTGGCGGTGCCGTGCCTCATCGATGCACAGGTTGCGCGCGACGCGGAACAGCAGCGCGCGCGGCGACGCGATGGCTGCATCGCCCAGTGCCTGCGCATACACCCGCTCGAAGCTCGACTGCGCGATGTCGGCCGCGTGCTGCGGATCCCGAAGCTCGCGCGTCAGCTGCCGCCGCAGGTCTGCACAGTGGGCCACCAGGTCCTCGATCAGCTCGCGCATGCGTTGGAAGAGCGCTCCGCTCAATGAGAATTGTTCGCATTGAGTGTAGCAAGGTTCGTCGCGATCTCGTTCGAGCGCACTGCGGTGATCGACAGCAGCGTGTCGCTGAGCCCGTGCGTGGTCTCGCAGGCGCCCTGCAGGAACACCGCGGGGCGGAACTCGCGCGGCGCGATCACGCGGTAGTCGCGGTCGACCTGCAGGCGCCCGAGCCATGGGGCCAGCTCGCCGAGCAGCGCGTGGTGCTGCTCGCGCGCATAGCCGGTGGCCAGCACCACCGCGTCGTAGCGCTGGCTGCTCTCGCGCGAGGCGTTCACGTCGAGCAGGTTCAGGTGGATGCCGTCGGCCGCGGCGCGCACGCTCTGGATCTCGTGGCGGCGCAGGAAGCGGTGGCGCTCGTCGCCGCTCACGCGCTGCTCGTAGAACACCGCGAACATCTGGCGGATCAGGTCCTGGTCGGCGCAAGCGTAGTTGGTGTGGCGGAACTCCTGCAGCATCTCGGCGCGCTGCGCGTCGGGTTGCGCATACACGTGGTCGACGAAGCCGGCGTTGAAGATCTCGTTGACGAACGGGCTGTCGTCGGCCGGGCGGATCGCGCGCGCCCGCATCACCAGGTCGACGCGCGGCGCGCTCGGCCGGCTGTGCAGGTCGATGAACAGTTCGGCCGCGCTCTGGCCCGCGCCGACGATCGCGATGCGCTGCGCATCGGCATGGCCTGCCAGGCCGGCCAGGTAGCCGCTGGAGTGCATCACGCGCGGGTCGCCCTTCAACGCACGGAAGGCTTCGGGGATGTTGGCGGTGCCGCCGATGCTCACCACCAGGTGGCGCGCCAGCCGCTCGTGCCACTGGCCGGCGGCGTCGCGCGAGCGCACGCGCAACAGCGTGACCTCGCGGCCCTGCGTGTGCGGCAGCACCTCGAGCACCTCCTCGCCGTAGACGCAGCTGTCGTCGAACTGCGCCGCGGCCCAGCCGAGGTAGTCGTTGAACTCGCGGCGGCTCGGGTAGAAGGTCTTCAGGTTGATGAAATCCTGCAGCCGGCCGCGCTGGTGCAGGTAGTTCACGAAGGTGAAGCGGCTGGTCGGGTTGCGCAGCGTCGCCAGGTCCTTCAGGAACGAGATCTGCATGTGGGCCTGCGACAGCAGCATGTCCGGATGCCACGCGAAGCCGGGCTGGCGCTCGATGAACAGCGCATCCACCAGCGGGCGGCCGGCGCGGCGCTGCTCGTCGAGCGCGATCGCCAGCGCCAGGTTCGACGGCCCGAAGCCGATGCCGATGAGGTCGTGCACGCGCATGGTCATGTCCTTGACTGCAGAGTGGAAGGGGCGTCGTCCTCGCGCGGCCACCACAGCGTGTCGGCGAAGAAGCGCTCGCGCAGCAGCGAGACCAGCATCGCGCGCTTGTGCGGGAAATCGAACTCCTTCACCTTGGCGTAGCCGGAGCGGTCGAGGTTGCGCAGCTGCTGCCGGTGGTCGGCGCGCGGCTCGCCAACGATGCGCCGCGTGCGCGGGTCGGCGAGGAACAGGTAGTGCGAGATCGACGTGAGCCAGGCGGTCGCGAAGGCCTTGCCGCGGAAGCTCGGCTCGCCGATCAGCACGTGCCAGCCGCGGTCGTGGTCGTCGGCCTCGCAGAACGGCGCGATGCGGTTCTCCTTCGCCCAGTAGGCCTCGAAGTAGCCGAACGGCTCGCCGTCCAGGCAGGCGATCATCGATTGCATGTGCGGGTCGGCGGCGATCGCGTCGAGGTAGCTGCGGTGCTTCGCGAGGTCGCCGTCCTCCTGCCAGACCTGGGCCACGTCGGGGTCGTTCATCCAGCGGTGGAAGCGCGGCAGGTCGGTCTCGATGTCGAGGCTGCGGAACGAGAAGGTCTGGTCGAGCCACGGGATGTGGCGCTGGTACAGCGTGCCCGTTCGCTTGGCGGCGCGCAGCGGGTGGCGGCGCGGGCCGGTCAGCGTGTAGCGCAGCGGGATCGGTGGCGCCACCTGCGGCAGCCACATCGGCGCGTGCTGGAAGAACATCTCGCGGTGCACCAGCCGCCGTCCGTCGGGCGCCGGCAGCGCGAGGCCGTGCTCGACGAGGTTCAGCGCCGATGCGAACGGCGGCACGAGCGTCAGCATCGGCGTGCCGGGCTCGAAGGTGAAGGCCGCCTCGATGATCGCCAGCAGGTGCGCGGGCGACGGCTCGCCGGAGCAGGGGCCGAGCCACTGCAGCGTGGACTCGTCGCGATCATGCTTCCACTGCCAGCGGCCGATGCGGTCGCGCGGCGCGGATGTGGGATGCAGATCGCTCACCACCAGCCGGTCGCCATCGCGCTGCACCTGCAGGGCCTGGCCGGACGGGTGGCTCACGCAGCGCGGGGCCGCAGGGTCGGGAGAGGGTCGTGTGCTGGGTGTGCCGCTGTTCATGCCTCCATGACGAGCGGTCGGCGGCTTTGTTCAGCCGCTTCATCGCTGAACACCACGCGCGGTGCTTCGTCATGTGGCTCATGGAACCGTCAAACAGACAGGCAAAGGGACAGGCAAAACTCGTCTACATCGCGTCGCTGCGCAACGCGGCGGCCGACCGGGCCGGGCAGCTCATCCCGTTCAAGGGAGAGACGCGCTACATGAAGTCGCCGCTCGAGTTCCTCGTCGAGACGCTGAACGGCAGCGCGCTCGGCGAGGCGTATTCGCTGCAGGCGGTGATCTTCGACGACGACGAGGGCAACCCGCGCGACCGCGAGCAGCTGAAGGACTACGGCTTCTCGCCGCACCCGAGTCGCTGCTGGCCGCATCCGCCGGCGCTGCAGGTGCAGGGCCGGCCGGTGGTCGAGCTGATGGAAGCGGTGCCGTCCACCTACCGCCGGCTGCCGCTCGATGCGGCCGAGCGGCCGGCCGGCAAGCGCGACTTCGAGGCCCGGCTGCTGGCGCGGCTGCAGGCGCTGCAGGCCGACGTGGTCGTGCTCGACGGCCTGCTGGTGATCCTCGACGAACTGGTGCGCCCGGGCGCGCCGTTCCACCGGCGCATCGTCAACATCCACCCCGGCATCACGCGCGAAGGATCGCCGCACCAGCGGCGCGGCGCCTGGGCCACGCTCGATGCGCTGCACGGCGCACGGGGCGAGCGCATCGACTGGCGCACGCTCGCGCGCACGCCGGTCGAGCCGGTGCGGCAGACCGGCGCGTCGTTCCACTACGTCGACAACGGCATCGATTCCGGCGAGGTGATCGTCGACGTGCTGGCCACCGGGATCGACCCGGCCGACACCATCCTCGAGCTGCGCTGGAACAACTTCAACCACAGCCTGTTCCCGGCGCTGCAGCTCGGGCTGGCGGCGCTCGCGGCGCAATGAAAGAGACCGCTCCCATGCTTGCATCGATACGTGGCGCGCTGATCGGCGCGCTGGCCTTGCTGATCACGAGCGCGCAGGCGCGCGGCCCGGCGCTGGCCGCTGTCGAGATCCGCCGCACCAGTGACGACATCCCGCACCTGCGCGCCGCGAACTGGCGCGATCTCGGCACCGGCATCGGCTACGTGCAGGCGCAGGACGCGCTGTGCACGCTGGCCGAAGGCTTCGTCACCTGGCGCGGCGAGCGGTCGCTGTTCTTCGGGGCCGAGGCGCGGCCGGCGCACCATTCCACCTTCGGCAAGCCGTTGAACCTGGAACTGGACTTCTTCTTCCGCGGCTTCGCCGACGACGCGACGATCGCGCGCGCCCGGGCTGCGCAGCCGCGCGACCTGCTGGATGCCGCCGAGGGCTTCGCACGCGGCTACAACCGCTACCTGGCCGAAGCGCGCCGCGGCGGCACGGCAGCGGCGCGCCAGGCCTGCATCAACGAATCCTGGGTGCGCGAGATCAACGCCGACGACATCCTGCGGCGCTTCTACGCGGCGCAGGTTGCTGCCGGCTGGTCGCGCTTCATCCCGGAGATCGTCAACGCGCGGCCCGCGGCACCGTCCGCCGCCGTCGGCGATGCGACGCGCTGGCCGCGCCAGCAGGTCGGCGATCATCCGGCGCTCGGCAGCAACATGCTGGCCTTCGGCCGCGCGGCGACTGGCGAGGCGGGCGGCGTGCTGTTCGGCAACCCGCACTGGTACTGGGGCGGGCCCGACCGCTTCTACCAGATGCACCTGACGATCCCCGGCCGCGTCGACGTGGCTGGCGTCGCCTTCCTCGGCGTGCCGCTGGTGATGGTCGGCTTCAACGACCGCATCGCCTGGAGCCACACGGTGTCGGCGGCACGGCGCTTCGGATTGTTCGACCTGACGCTCGACCCGGCCGACCCGACGCGCTACCTCGTCGATGGCCGCAGCGAGCCGATGCAACGGCGCGAGGTGACGGTGGACACCCGGGCCGCCGATGGCAGCGTGCAACGCGTGACGCGCACGCTGTACGGCAGCCGCTTCGGCCCGATCGTCGACCTCGGAAAGCGCGCCGCGCCGTTCGGCTGGGGCACGGCCCATGCGATCGCGATGCGCGATGTGAACGGCGAGAACTTCCGCGTGTTCCGCACCTTCCTGGCCTGGAACCAGGCGCGCTCGCTGGACGACTTCATCGCGATCCAGAAGCGCGAGGACGGCATGCCCTGGGTCAACACCGCGGCGATCGGGCGCGGCGACGGCCGGGCCTGGCTGGGTGACGTGGGTGCCGTGCCGAACGTGCCCGACGAGCTGCGCGCCGCGTGCAGCACGCCGCTGGCGCAGGGCTTCGCCGGTGTCGACCCGGTGACGCCGTTCCTCGACGGCAGCCGCGCCGCCTGCGACTGGCGCAGCGATGCGGCCGCGGTGCAGCCGGGCACGATGCCGGTGTCGCAGATGCCGGGGCTGTTGCGCAAGGACTACGTGGCCAACATGAACGACAGCTACTGGCTGTCGAACCCGAAGCAGCCGCTGGAGGGGTTCGCGAAAGTGCTGGGTGGCGAGCGGCAGGCCTTGTCGCTGCGCGGGCGGCTGGGGCACCGCATCGCGCAGGAGTTGTCGGGCCGGCCCGATTCCGCCGAGGCGCTGAGCCGGCGCGTGCGGCAGGCGGTGCTGCTGCCGCGTGCGCTGTCGGCCGAGCTGTTCAAGGGCGAGCTGCTGGCGGGGGCGTGCGCGCAGCCGCGGGTGGTGCTGGCAGGGCGCGAGGTCGATGTCGGCCCGGCCTGCGAGGTGCTGGCGCGCTGGCCGGACCGTGCCGATGCCGATGCGCGCGGCGCGCTGCTGTGGGATGCGTTCTGGACCCGGCTGGACGAGCTGCCACCCGGTGAGTTCTTCGGCGTGCCGTTCGCGGCCGAGGCGCCGCTCGCGACGCCGCGCGCGCCGAAGGCAGGGGACCCGCGTGTGGCGCAGGCGCTGGCTGCGACCGTCGTGGCCTTCGGCGAGCGCGGTTGGGCGTTCGACGCGCCGCTCGGCAGCCGGCGCTTTGTGCGCAGCGGCGGGGAGCGCTTCGCGTTGACGGGCGGCTGCCACGTCGTCGGCTACTTCAACGTGGCCTGCGACGGCGACGACACGCACCCGATCGGCGCCGATGCGGTGGCCGACACCTACCTGCAGGTGGTGCACTTCGGCCCACAGGGCGTGGTGGCGCACACGCTGCTGGCGCATGGCGAGGGGGAGTCGGCCATCGTCGCGGGCGAGGGGCCGGCCGATGCGGCGGTCGCGCGCTATGCGCGGCACGACTGGCTGCGCTTCCCGTTCCGCGAGGATGAGATTGCGCGGGATCCTAAGCTTCGAACGACAAGGCTACGGACTGGGTTGTAGCGGGCAGGCGCTGCAGTAGTCCTCGCCCGGCAGGCAGTAGAACAGGCAGCACTGCCGGTGCAGCGGGATCGTCCGCGACGCCTGCGGATGCGGGCGCTGCCGCGGCAGCAGCGGGTTGGGGCGGCCGTCGTGCCACAGCGGCTGGCTCAGCAAGGCGTCGCGATCCTGCGCGATGTGCGGCGCATGGCCGGTCAGCGCGAGACCTTGCTCGAACAGCCCGTCGAGCCGGCGCGCGAGATTGCCCCACAGGATCTTCGGCGCGACCCGTGCGCTGCGTGCGAGCTGCGCGAAGAGGGGTGCCAGGTGCAGGTCGATCAGCGGCGCCAGGCGTTCGCTGCAGCTGCCGCCGCGGCGTGCCGTACCGCCGTGCTCGATGTGGAAGCTGCGCGGCGCCGCATCGTCATCACCCACCACGACCTGCATCTGATGCGGGGCGGTCGGGAACACATGCTGCAGCACGCTCGCCGCCGCGACCACCGGTGGCAGCAGCGCATCGAGGTAGGCGAAGCACCAGCTCGATGCGGCCGCGCGCAGATCGCTGCCCGTCACGCCGCGATGCAGCGCGTGGCGGCGCAGCAGCGCATCCAGCACCGCCGGTTCGTCGATCAGCCGATGCACCGGCACGGCATCGGCGGGCGGCTGTGCGGCGCACACCAGCGCCTCGCCGAGCGGCGCCCAGGCGCCCTGGAAAAGAGGTTCGAGCAGCGGGATCACGTGTCAGCAGACGAACGAAGGCTGGCGATGTTCAGCTGAACGCGGGGGGGCGTGGTTCGTCATGCAAGGCATGAGCGATTCTGTCCCGACCCCGGTGTCCACACCCCCCATCCCGCCCTCCGTCGACCGCCCGTTCGCGGAAGTCGCACGCCTGTTGCGGCCCTTCCTGCCCTGGCTGGCCCTGTCGGTGGTCACCGGCATCGCAGCGGGTGCGGCCACCGTTGCGTTGCTGGGCACGATCAACCAGGTGCTGAACCGCAGCGGCGGCATGGCCGGCGGGCTGCTGCTGACCTTCGTGTCGCTGTGCGTGGTGGCGCTGGTCGGCCGCGTGACCTCCGACATGTCGACCAACCGCGTCGGCCAGCGGCTGGTGGCGCAGGTGCGCAAGTCGCTCGCGCAGAAGATTTTGTCGGCGCCGATCGATGCGCTGGAGCGCTACCGAACGCACCGCCTGATGCCGGTGCTGACGCAGGACGTCGACATGATCAGCGACGCCGGCTTCGTGCTGGCGTCCACCGTGATCGCGCTGTCGATCGCGCTCGGCTGCCTGGGCTACCTCGCGTGGCTCTCGCTGCCGATGTTCGGGCTGCTCGTCGTCGCGCTGGTGCTCGGTGCCGCGGTGCAGGCGGTGGTGCTGACGCGTGCCGAGGCCGGTTTCTGGCGCGCGCGCGACGGCGAGGAGCAATTGCACAAGGCCTACCGCGGCATCAGCGAGGGCGCGAAGGAGCTGCGGATGCACCGCGGGCGCCGGGCGCGCATGCTGCGCGGGCAGATCGAGCAGACGGTGGACGGCATCCGCACGGTCAACCAGCGCGCGATCAACACCTACGTGGTCGGCAGCGCGTTCGGCTCGGCGCTGTTCTTCCTGCTGATCGCGGTGATCCTCGGCTGGGCCGCGGCGAGCACGGTGGCGCCGGCGGTGCTGAGCGGCTTCGTGCTGGTGCTGCTGTTCCTGAAGGGGCCGATCGACCAGCTGGTGGGCGTGCTGCCGAACATCGGGCGCGCGAAGGTGGCGTTCCAGCGCATCGGCGACCTGTCGCTGCGCTTCGCGACGCCCGAGCCGCATCTGCACCTGGACCGGCCGGCCGGTGAGGTGACGTTCGCCGATTCGATCGAGCTGCGCGGCGTGCGCTATGCGTTCGATGCGCCGGAGGGCGGCGGCGAGGCCTTCGTGCTCGGCCCGATCGACCTGGTGCTGCGCCGCGGCGAGCTGGTCTTCATCGTCGGCGACAACGGCTCGGGCAAGACGACGCTGATCAAGCTGCTGCTCGGGCTGTATGCGCCGCAGCAGGGCGAGCTGCGGCTGGACGGCCGGCCGGTGACCGATGCGACGCGCGACGACTACCGGCAGCTGTTCACGACGGTGTTCTCCGATTTCTACCTGTTCCAGGACCTGGCCGGCGAGGGCGGGGCGCCGCAGCCGCTGCCGCAAGCGGCGCAGCCCTACCTGGAGCGGCTGGAGATCGCGCACAAGGTGTCGGTGCGCGACGGCGCGTTCAGCACCACCGACCTGTCGACCGGCCAGCGCAAGCGGCTGGCGCTGGTGCATGCGTGGCTCGAAGGCCGGCCGGTGCTGGTGTTCGACGAATGGGCGGCCGACCAGGACCCGGCTTTCCGCCACCTGTTCTACACCGAGCTGCTGCCCGAGCTGCGCGCGAAGGGGCACCTGGTGGTCGTGATCTCGCACGACGACCGGTATTTCCATGTGGCGGATCGGGTGGTGCGGATGGGGGCGGGGAGGGTGGAAGAGGAGGCTGTGGCGATCGCGGCGTGATAGCGTTTGACCGGAGCGTGCATCATTGCGTTCGCAAGTTTGCTCAACGGGAGAACTGCCATGAAACACCAGGGAAGCTGCCACTGCGGCAACGTCGCCTTTGAAGTCGAAGGCGAGATCAAGGGCGCGATGTCTTGCAACTGCTCYATGTGCCAACGAAAGGGCTCGCTTCTTTGGTTCGTGCCCAGAGACTCGCTGAAGGTCTCCACCCCGGAGGACGCATCTCGCGTCTACTTGTTCAACAAGCATCTGCTGAAGCACCGCTTCTGCCCGGCCTGCGGTATCCACCCTTACGCGGAAGGCAAGGATCCAAAGGGCAATGACATGGCTGCGATCAATATCCGATGCTTGGAAGGCATCGATCTCGCATCTGTTCCGGTCACGCACTTCGATGGGCGATCTAGGTGACGATCGCCGCCTCGGTTGCGCATGCAGTGGTGACTTCTCCGTGACCGACCTGAAGCCGGAGTTCTCCGCATCAATGCTGCCATGAGGAACCCTTCAATCTGCCCGGTGTGTCAGTCGCGCGAACTCGTCGAAGGGCGAATCCTTGCTGATGGCTCAGAAAGCGGTGCCGCCGAGAAATTCTTCCCGAGCGGGCTGCGCTTCCTGTTGCTGAGGCGATCCGTGCGGTTGACAGGCAGGGAGGCTTTCAGAGCTTGCACGGACTGCGGGCACGTCTGGAATCAGCTCGATGCCACGGAGTTGCGGGAGCTGATC
The DNA here is from genome assembly GCF_056403355.1 of Rhizobacter sp. P2_H3. NCBI lineage: Bacteria > Pseudomonadati > Pseudomonadota > Betaproteobacteria > Burkholderiales > Sphaerotilaceae > Rhizobacter > Rhizobacter sp. P2_H3. Next base: position 10,904 of record NZ_JBFUFQ010000144.1, read on the forward strand.
GAGCACGGAGCGTCGGAAGGGCTGAAGCGAAAGCTCCAGAGCCGCAAATGATGTCCCGGAAGGGGGGCTCGACATGCAGGTGCTGGTGCGCGAGGTTCGGGGTGACTCATTGCGCGGAAAATGAGCAGTCATGCAACATCCCTCCAACGCTTCGATTGCCAATTTCGCCGAGGTGGCTCGCGGCTACTGCTCTTGGTGCGAGGGCGAGTCGTTGGGTCCGGACCCGGCGTCTCAGGCCGCCGGCTGGCTGGCGCGCCTCTACGCGGCTGCGCTTGTGCTCCCAGACCGGGATGCCGAGAACGACAGGGAACTGCCGGATCTGCCCCAGCCCGGGGCGGACTGTGCAAAGTCGAACCTTGCGCCGTTTCTTGGCTGGTACTACCGCGAGTTTTTTGATCCCGATCCGACGCTTGCCGACGAATCCGGCATGGGCGATGTCGGTGATGACTTGATGGACATCTACCGAGACGTCAGAGCGGGCCTCGTCTTGTTCGACAGCGGCGATGTGAACGACGCGGTCTGGCATTGGTCGTTTCTTCACCGGATCCATTGGGGCCGACATGCCGTCGGCGGTCTGCTCGCGCTCCACTGCATGCACGTTTCGAAGGACAGACCTTCGGGGCTGGGTTAGAAGACCTGGAAAACGCTTCAAGTTCTGCGTTCTCACACAGCCTCGGCCAGCAGCTGGCGATTCGAAGATGAAGCAATCACTTGGCCTGGTTTCTGTCGTTGTTCGAGATTACGACGAGGCCCTGTCGTTCTACGTGGACACACTTGGGTTCTTGCTGGTCGAGGACTCTTTTGTCCCTGAACAGAACAAGCGGTGGGTGGTCGTTTCCCCGCCTGGCGCCACAGAGTCGCGGCTTCTGCTCGCTCGCGCATCAGATCCGCAGCAGGTTGAGCGGATAGGACGTCAGACTGGCGGGCGGGTTTTCCTGTTTCTCTACACGGACGACTTCGAACGCGACTACGCGCGTTACAGGGCCAAAGGTGTGTCGTTCGTACGCCCTCCAAAGGTCGAACCCTACGGCAAAGTTGCGGTGTTCGAGGATCTCTACGGCAACCTGTGGGACCTGCTTCAACCCAGTCTGCCCGTTGGTCGCGACACTCCGAACCCGGTTTGATGGGTGCAGCGTCGGACAGCTCGTGGAGAGGTTGTTCTTGCATGAGCGTCTCGCTCGGGGCCCAAAAAATACATGAAGCCGCACTTGTTATCACCGCTGGTTCTGGTTGTTGCGATGCATGCGGTGCTTGCGCAGGAGCCCACTTCTGCCCAATCAGAACTTCAGCGGACGCACATCGAGGCGAATGTTCCGCTGCAGGACGAGTTCGAGCCTCTTCTGCAACGCGACCTGCTCACATTCTTCAAGCGGGCTCACGGCTCGACCGTCACGACCATCGAAGTTCAGCCTCTTCGCCTTGGCCCGACGCAGTCCGGTGTCTCATACCCCAAGTTCTATCTTTGGGTGAAGGCAATGGCTGGTTCGTCAGTTCAGCAGGCGGGTGCCGTTAGAGTTGCCGCGATACAGCGCACTCGTTTTGAGGTCACCGACTTCTTTCCCGTTGAAAGCATTAAGGAGAGACCGGATGAGGTCGGACAGGTGTTCCCGGCAGCACTCGTGCGCACCATTCAGGAACGGGCGGCCAGCCAGTAAGGCAGTGTGAGGGCAGTCTGGGAGAATGACTGCCAACGAAAGTGCGTGCGCATGTGGAGGAGCCAAGTGACCATCGATACGCCCGGAATGCTCGGCATCATCGCTCGCAAGAATGAGCGGACGAGAGCATTCATCGACCGCGAACGGTCCAGAATTCTCTCTTTTCGGCAACGACGGGAGCCAGACGTTTCCATTGCTGATGTTGATGCGTCGCTCAACCAAGACGATCAACTCATCGGGTTGTCCTTGGCGATGAACGGCGCCGATCTTTCTCTGGCCATTGACGAGCTGCAACAGGACGGCTGCCAGCGCGGTCAGGACTTCGTCGTCACCAGTTCCGCTGAAGGGGTTCTGGACATCCCACTGCCCGCCTGGCTCTCGATGGAAGAGCGCTCGATGGGTCCGCTTCCAGACTCCATGGCTGGCAGGGGCAAGGCAACCGAGGAAATGTGGACGCGTCAACGACGCAAGGTCTACACGTTCGTGCACGACTGATGAGCGACGAAGACAACGATCGCGTACAGCAGGTTTGATGCAGCCCTCGCTCCTCATCTCGGCTTGGCCCGCTGATGCCAGCACAGCTCGCGCAGCCCTGGCCCATCGCATGAGACGATTGCGCCTGGCTTCAAACGATGTGCATCTCACATGCTGCTGCAACTGCGCAAGATCCGACGACGAATCAAGGAGGCCTGCGAGGACGTTCGCATCCACTACATGTATGCGAAAGCCGGCGTCAAGTTTCGCAAGCCCACCGCCGACGAAAAGCGGCTGGCGATGGGTGTTCGCGATCTCATCGATGCGGGCTTCTCCATGGAGTTCGATGCACGACAAGAGCATTGGATCACGCGCGCCTTTCCTGGCGGAGACTTCGAGATCAAGTACTCGTACAACTACGAGGATGAAAGCAGTCTCGCGAGATTCCTGATGATCACGCGCGTGGAKATTGCCAACGATGTTGCGGGAGCAGAAGAGCTGTTTCGCGACGGCAATGCTTCAAGGGAAACCGGCGCGGCATCCGTCGGCGGCCGCTTTGTCTTCAAGGGAAACCTGCAGAGCTGGGGCGACAACGCATACGGTGCGCTGACCCTCGCCGAGCCCAACGAAACGGTGGTCGGCTGTGTCCTGTCCTTCCAGAAGGAACGGTTGGTCTACACGATCGTTCTGCGCGGGGCGTTTTTTGAAGACGCGGAGCAGGTCGAAGAGATCGTTTATCCCCATCTGGAGACTGCACTCGCCTGGTCGCGCAGAGCTGCCTGACCTTGCCGTCACGCCTGCTGCTGCCGGCACACCTCCAGCACCACGCCCCGCAGCCACCGATGCGCCGGGTCGCGATCGAGTCGCGGGTGCCACATCTGCGAGATCGTGATGTGCTCCGTCGGCACCGGCAGCTCGAACGAGCGCAGCGCGTTGCTCGCCCTCAGGTGCTCGAAGTACGACGCGGGGATCAGCGCCACCATGTCGGTCGCGGCCGCCGTCGACAGCGCGGTGCCGAAGCTGGGAACGATCACGGCGACATTGCGCTTCAACCCGGCGGCGGCGAGTGCGTCGTCCACCGGCCCGGTGATTCGCCCGCGGCGCGACGTGACGACGTGGTCGCAGGCCGCATACCGCTCGGGCGTGATCTCGCCGTCGGCCAGCAGCGGGTGACCCTGTCGCACGACGGCGATGAAGCGATCCCGATAGAGCGTCTGCACTCGCACCTCGGGGCCGGACTCGCCGAGCACGCCCACGTCGAGATCGATCAGGCCCTCGCGCAGCGGGCGCACATCCTTGTCGGGCTTGGGCGCGAAACGCAGCCGCACGCCGGGCGCGTCGCGCGCGGTGCGTGCCGCCAGCAGGTGCGCGAAGGCCTCGGTGAAGCCGTCATTGGCCCGGATGGTGAACAGGCGCCCGAGCGTGCCCAGGTCCAGGTCGGGCCCGGCCGGCTGCAGCACGGCAGCCGCTTCGTCGACCAGGGCCTTCACCTGCTCGCGCAACGCCAGCGCCCGCGGGGTCGGCACCATCGCCCGGCCCGCACGCACCAGCAGCTCGTCACCCGTCGCTTCGCGCAGCCGTGCCAGCGTGCGRCTCATCGCCGATTCGCTCAGCCCCAGCCGCTCGGCCGCCCGGGAGACGCTGCCCTCCGAGAGCAAGGCATTCAACGCAATGAGAAGATTGAGGTCGATGTCAGCGGGCATCCGCTGAACCTAGCATGGTTTGGCGGTGTCGATCCGGCGCCGCATGCAGGAACAAGATGCGCGCCACGCTCTGTGGCGGCCGGGGTCGTCGACCTATGCTGACGTGGCGCGATCGAGCGTCCCCCTCCGGTCCACCAGCCATGTCATCCACCGTCCTCGAATCCAACTCGTCCCCGGTCCCTCACCGCGCCGATTCCAGCGCAGACAACGAGCTCGACGGCCTGCCGCTGCCAAGGCGCTACGCGGCGGTCGCCGCGATCCTCGGCGCGATCGTGCTGGTGGTGCTCGACGGCGCGATCGCCAACGT
>NZ_JBFUFQ010000145.1:0-14941 GCF_056403355.1 Rhizobacter sp. P2_H3
GTGCTGGCGGTGCTGGGCGGCTTCCATGCGGTCGCGATGCCAGGCCTGCTCGACGCACCGCCGCCGCGACCGCGCAGGGCCGGCCGCGCGGTGCGCGACCAGGCCTCGGCGCTGATCCGCTACAGCTTCGATCGGCTGGACCGCCTGAACGGCTACGCGTCCGGCATGACGGCGCCGGCCTGGCACCAGGCGCTGTGGACCGCGCTGGAGCGGCGCGCGAGGATCGGCCGCGTCGACGATGCGCAGGTGCGCCGCGACGTGACGCTCACGCTGCTGTCGGACATCGCCGCCGAGCTGCGCGAACGCCACGGCCTGCCGCTGCCGCTGCCGACGCTGGCCGCCGCGCACGAACAGGCGCTGCGGCTCGCGGCACTGCGGGGCCGCGCGGCCCCGCAGCGCGACGACGTCCTGGATGCGGTCACCAGCTGTTTCATCCAGGGCGATGCCGATGCAGACGGTGCGCTCGTGCGCTCGGTCGCGCGCCGGCATTTCAGCGGCGATGCGATCGGGCGCGTGCCGCCCGGCGCCAGCACGCCGCCGCTGGTGCGCGACTGCGAAGCGCGGCTGCGCCGGCAGCGCCTGAAGATCGACACCGGCACGCCGCAGCGCCTGGTGCTGGAGCTGTATCGCCGGCCCGAGCACCGCGTGACGAGCCGGCTGTTGCACGGCCTGGCGCTGCTGGAGGTGCCGTTCGGATCGCGCCGCGCGGGGCCGGATTTCGTGCGTGGCACCGGGCTGGACCGGCTGCAGGAGCACTGGGAGACGGAATGGAGCGCCGCCACCGAGGCGGCGCTGGTCGAGGCCTCGGTGCACGGCGTGACGCTGCCGCTCGCGGTGGCTCAGCGTTTCGGCCAGGAACTGGCGCGCCTCGAATCGGGCGTGCAGCCGCGCGATGCGCGCAGCGCCGCCGGCCGGCTGGCGCAGGCCTGCGTGCTCGGGCTGCACGAGCAGGTGCCGGGTGTCGCGGCGGTGCTGCACCGGGCGCTCGGCGAGGACGCGAACTTCGCATCGGTCACCGCAGCGGCCGGCAGCCTGGGCCTGCTGTGGGAATCGCGCGAACCGCTGGAGGCGCGCGATCTGCCGGAGCTGCCGCCGCTGCTGCAAGCCGCCTATGAGCGGGCGATCTACCTCGGGCGCGGGCTGCGCGGCGACGGCCCGGAGCGCGACGCGGTGGTCGGTGCGCTGGCGCGGCTGCGCGAGCTGCTCGCCAGCGAGGCCGGGCGGCACCTGGACGGCAGCCTGTACGACGCGCTGATCGACACGCTGCGCGGCAGCCACGACAGCGCGCTGATCCGCGGTGCCGCGACCGGCCTGGCGCATGCCGCCGGGCGGCTGGACTCGGCGCAGCTGCGCGCCGCGCTGCAAGGCCACCTGGGGGGCCTGCTCGCGGTGCAGCAGGCGGTCGCGTTCCTGCGCGGCCTGCTCGACACCGCGCGCGAACTGGCGTGGCAGGAACCGGCGCTGCTGGTGGTGGTCGACGAGTTGCTCGCGCAATGGCCTGAGCCTGACTTCATCGCGAGCCTGCCGGAGCTGCGGCTCGCGTTCGCCGGCATGACGCCGCGCGAGACCGACCGCATCGCACACGCCGTTGCACAGAGGCATGGCCGCGAGGGCCTCGGCCCGCTGGTGCGCCACGACCTGTCGGCGAACCAGCTGCAGGCGAACCTCGCGCTGTCGCAGACGCTGGCCGAGGTGCTGGCCGGCGACGGCCTCGCAGCGTGGCTGTCATGACGACGCTGGACCGCTGGCGGCTCGTGCTCGGCAAGTTTGCGCAGAACGGGCTGCACGGCGGCGCGCAGGGCAGCCGCCTCGGCGGCACGCCGGCCCGGCTCGACCAGGCGCTCGAGTTCCTGTACGGCCGCGAGTACCGCGGCCGCGGGGTGCGCGAGCCGGCGCAGCCGGGCTCGCTGGATGCGTCACAACTGACGCTGGTGACCTGGCTCGGCGAGGTGCGCGAGCTGTTCCCGAACGACACGGTGCAGGTGATCGAGAAGCATGCGCTCGACCGCTACGGCCTGACCGAGCTGGTCACCGACCCGCAGACGCTGGAGCGGCTGGAGCCGAACCAGCAGCTGTTGCGCACGCTGTTGACGCTGCGCCACCACCTGAAGGGCGAGGTGCTGCACATCGCGCGGCGCATCGTGCGCCAGGTGGTCGACGAGATCCGCCGCCAGCTCGAACCGAAGGTGCGGCAGACGCTGTCGGGCCGGCTGAACCGGCAGCGCCACTCGCCGATGGCGGTGGCGCGCAACTTCGACGCGCTCGACACGCTGCGCCGCAACCTGAAGCACTTCGACCGCGAACGCGGCCAGCTGGTGATCGAGCAGCTGCGCTTCTTCGAGCGCAACACGCGGCGCCTGCCGTGGGACGTCATCCTGTGCGTCGACCAGAGCGGCAGCATGGTCGACTCGGTGATCCACAGCGCGGTGATGGCCGGCATCCTGGCGGCGTTGCCGGCCTTCCGCGTCAAGCTGGTGGTGTTCGATACCAACGTGGTCGACCTGTCGGACCATGTCGACGACCCGGTCGAGGCGCTGATGCGGGTGCAGCTGGGCGGCGGCACCCACATCGCGCGCGCGCTGCGCTACTGCGGTCAGCTGGTCGAGACGCCGCAGCGCACGGTGCTGGTGCTGGTCAGCGATTTTTGCGAAGGCGCACCGCCCGGCGAGTTGCTCGGCGCGGTGAAGAAGCTGGCCGAGGCGCGCGTGAAGCTGCTCGGGCTGGCCGCGCTGGACGGCCAGGCGCACCCGGTGTACGACGAGGCGATGGCGCAGCAGCTGGCGCCCTGCGGCATGGAGATCGCCGCGCTGACGCCGCAGCACCTGGCGCAATGGCTGGTGAAGCTGATCTCATGAGCTTGCGGGCCGACCTGCAGCAGCAGCTGGCGCGTTTCGACGACGACGCCTACATCGCGCTCGCGAACCGCGGGCTGTTGCGGCGCGCCCGCAAGGACCTGGAGACGCAGGCCGTCACCGTGCACGACGACGCTGCCGACGCCCTGACGCTCGGCCTCGGCGAACTGCGCATCCGCTTCGATGCACGCGGGCCGGCGCATGCACGTTGCAGCTGCCAGGCCAGCGGCGTCTGCCAGCACATCCTGGCCGCGGCGATCGGACTGCAGCGCATGGGCGGCACCGCGCCGTCGCCGACGCCCGCGGACGAACTGGCGGCGATCGAGGCGGCGCTGCTCGCCTTCACGCCGCAGCAGCTGGTCGCGCACGCCGGCCGCGCCGGCCATCGCTGGGCCTGGCAGTTCGTGCAGGACATGGATCCGCAGACGCTGCGCCTGCACGGCGAGCGCCATGTGCTGATCGAGTTCACGCAGCCGCGCATGCGTTTTCGCTTCATGGGCGGCGGCGTCGAGGCGCTGGTCGCCGATGCCGCGCTGGCGCAGATCGAGAAGTACCAGGTCGCCGCAGTGCTGGCCTTCCAGCGCGCGCGCGGCGTCGAGCTGCAGCCGCCGGAGGTGTCGCCGCGCACCGCCGCGCTCGACCTCGGCCGCGGCCATGCGCCGGTGCCCGGCGCCGTCGAATCGCAGGAACGCTCGCGCGAGCGGCTGCGTGCCAGCGCGCTGCAGCTGTTCGCCGACAGCGTCGAGCTCGGGCTGTCGCACGGCTCGCAGGGCCTGCACGAGCGCTTCGCGACGCTGGCTGTGTGGGCACAGGGGGCCGACTACCCGCGGCTCGCGCTGCTGCTGCGCCGCGTGGCCGACCACATCGAGCTGCTGCTCGAGCGCGCGGCCGGTGCCGATGAGCAGCGGCTGCTCGACGAACTGGCACTCGGCTTCGCGCTGGTCTCGGCGCTGGACGCCGCGGCGGCGCGTGGCGCCGCGCCGGTCGCGCTGGTCGGGCGGGCGCGCGGCCGCTATGCCGCGTCGGGCAGGCTGGAGCTGCTGGGGCTGGGCGCCCATGCCTGGCGCACCGGCTCCGGCTACCACGGGCTGACGATGCTGTTCTGGTCGCCGGCGGACCAGGCCTTCCTGTCGTGCTCGCTGGCCCGGCCGCAGGCGCAGCACGGCTTCGACCCGCGCACCAGCTACCGAGCGGCCGGACCGTGGGCCGGTGTCGCGTCGCCTGCGCAACTGAGCGGGCGCAGCCTCACGCTGATCGGCGCGCAGATCGGCCCGACCGGCCGCATCTCGACGGCCGATGGCTGCCAGGCCACCGCCAGTGCCGGTCCGGTGCCCTTGCAGGACCGGTTGCCGGTGTGCGACGACTGGGCTGCGCTGGCCGGCGAACGCAGTGCCGCACGACGCAGCCTGCTGGCCGAGCCCGATCCCTTGCGCGACTGGGCGGTGCTGCGGCCGGCGCGCTTCGGCAGCGCACGGTTCGATGCGGCGCGCCAGGCGCTCGTGTGGCCGCTGTTCGATGCGGCGGGTCGGCGACTCGATGCCGAGCTGGCGTACAGCGCACTGAACGCGCATGCGATCGGGCGCATCGAGGCACTGGCCGCGCCGGCCGCGGGCACGCTGCTGGTCGCGCAGGTCGTGGCCGGCGAGCGCGGCCTGGTCGCTCAACCGCTGAGCCTGGTCGAACCGGCGCGACTCGACGTGCTGCACTTCGACGCGGCGCCCGACGGCGCACCGCTCGCCGCCGCGCACGGCGCGCCGGGGCCGGACCCCGCCTCGGTCGCGGCGATCGAGCTGCCCGGCGCATTGCGCGAGGTGCGCCGCACGCTGCATGCGCAGGCCGAACGAGGCATCGTGGCCGAGCGCGTCGCGGCCTGGCAGCAGCAATGGATGGCGGCGTGCGGGCGCGCGGCGGCAGCCGGCTTCACCGTGTTCCAGCGGTTGCGGCACGACGATGCGCGGCCGGGTGCGGTGCTGCTGCGAGCCCACTGGCTGTGCCGCCAGTGCGAAGCGCTGCTCGCCCCTGCGGAGTCGGACGACTGACCCGCCGGGTCGGATAACCCGGCCAGCGTCGAAAGAGCCCGAGTGGTAGACTCCGTGCTTCCTCCTGGCGCGTGTCGGGCGGCCTGTCCCGCGGGCTGCATCATCTGACGACATCGACGCCCCATCACCGATCGACGCTGCAGCAGCCCTCCACGGGAGCACCTGCAGGCCGGTCGCGCCCTAGAAAGAACTGCATCAAGACCTCGATCGAAATCGGCAGATACCTCGTCTCGCCACTCAGCCATTCCCGCAGCGACGGCCGCCATCAGGCCGCCGTCTCCATCCGCAGCGGCCAAGGCAGCGCCACCCATGACCGGGTCATGCGCTTCTCGCCGCTCTTCAACACCGCCCGCGCCGCACTGCGCTATGCCACCGACCAGGGCCTCGCCTGGGTCGCCGGCCGCAGCGTGGCCGTGCCTTCACCATCCAACCCCTAAGGAGTGTCCTCATGGCCAAGGAAGAACTGATCGAAATGAGCGGCGTCGTCAACGAAATCCTGCCGGACTCGCGTTTTCGCGTGACGCTGGAGAACGGCCACAAGCTGGTGGCCTACACGTCGGGACGCATGCGCAAGCATCACATCCGCATCCTGGCCGGCGACAACGTGTCGCTGGAGATGTCGCCGTACGACCTGAGCAAGGGGCGGATCACGTTCCGCCACCTCGGCCGGCCGCCGCAGCAGAACCGCTGACAGCCCGCTGAAACGGGCCTCGGCCTCAGGCCGCCGCCGGCACGGCCTTGGTCCGTGCGGCTTCGTCGGCGGCCGCCTTGGCCAGTTCGTTGTAGACCGCGGTGAACAGCGCGCCCATGTCCTCGATGCGGGTGCGCGACACGCCGGGTGCCGGGTTGGTGATCAGCGCGGCCGTGATCGTGGCGGCGGGTTGAAGCAGGAATTGGTTCATGAGGGTCTCGACAAGTTGAGGCCCATCGTAGTCCTCCTGCCGCTGCCGCAACGCAAAGGCCTTGCAATGCGCGCAGGGCCGGTGCGCACAACCTGCCAGCTCACCTACTCGCTGATGGTCATCCCGAGCGCCGCGGCCGAGCGCTTCATCCGCTCGACGCGCTGCGCCAGCTGCTCGCCCTCGCGCTGCTGCATCTCGTCGAGCGAGGTCATCAGGGCCTGGAAGCGGTCGAGGTCGTCGTCGGCCTCGAACAGCACGCCGTCGTCGGTGAAGGTGAGCTTGGCCCGACGCTCGTCGATCAGCTCGCACACCTGCTGCGCCGCGGCGATCCACCGGGCACGGTTCTCGTAGAACTCGCGCTGCGCGTTGAACTGCCATTCCAGCATCGGGACGATGCGGTCGCGCTCGGCATCGCGCACGGCCACGGGCAAGTCCTCCAGCGCCTTCGCCATTTCGCCGGCGAACGCCACCATCAGCTTCTGGTACGCCTGCCGGTGCGTCGCAGTCAGTTCGCGCAATTCCTCGAGCGTCGCGATCGACGCCGCGGTGCCGGCGGGCGTCGACAGGCGATCGGGCATCAGCACCTTGTCGAGCTCCAGCTCGGTCTGCCGCTGGTGGTAGGCCTTCGCCACCTGCATGCCGAGCTGCGAGTAGCGGCGGGCGATCTGGATCAGGGCGTCCTGGGAAGTCGTCATCCGCGCATTCTCCCAGCTTGCTCAGCCATCGCCATCCGGCCGCCCGCCGCCACGCGCGATCCATGCGTCGATCCGCTGCTCCAGCACTGCCAGCGGCATCGTCCCGCTGTCGACGACCACCGCATGGAAGTCGCGCAGGTCGAAGCGCGCGCCCAGCGCCTGCTGCGACCGATCGCGCAGCTCCAGCAGCTTGCGCTTGCCCAGCAGGTAGCCCAGCGCCTGGCTCGGGTTCGAGAAGTAGCGGTCGACCTCGCTGGCGGCATTCTTCGGTTCGAGCCCGGCCTGCCGGATCATGTAGTCGACCGCCTTTGCGCGCGGCCAGCGGTAGGCATGGATGCCGGTGTCGACCACCAGCCGCGCCGCACGGAACAGCTGCCCCTGCAGGTGGCCGTAGTGCTGGTACGGATCGCGGTACATGCCGAGCTGGAAGCCCAGCGATTCGGCGTACAGCGCCCAGCCCTCGCCATAGGCCACGTTCCAGCCGGCATAGCGGCGCCAGTCGTGCAGGCCCTCGACCTCGGCCGCCCGGGCGCCCTGCAGGTGGTGGCCCGGCACCGCCTCGTGCATGAACAGCGTCTCCACCTCCCAGGTCGGTTCGCCGGCGTAGCCGGGCGCATTCACCGTGAAGTAGCCGGGCGTGCCGAGCTCCAGCGAGCCCAGCGTGTAGTTCGCCGCCGTGCTGCTCACCGCCTCCGAGGCCGACATGCCGCGCACCTGGTACGGCATGCGCGGCACCGTGTGGAACAGCGCCGGCAGCTGCGGATCGATGCGCGCCGACATCGCGCGGTAGCTCGCCAGCAACTCCTCCTGCGACTTGAAGAAGAAGCGCTTGTCATGGCTCACGTAGTGCATGAAGGCCTGCGTGCTGCCCTTGAAGCCGGTCTGCCGCGCCACCTGGGCGATCTCGCGCCGCAGCCGAGCGACCTCGCGCAGGCCGAGCGCGTGGATCTTGCCGGCATCCAGCCCCTGCACGATGCCGGTGCGGATCAGGAAGTCGTAGTACGCGGCGCCGCCCGGCAACGCCGACAGGCCCACGTCGACCGGCGCCTTCGGACGGTAGGTCGTCGCGAGGAACTCGCGCAGCCGCCGCATCGCCGGCTGGTAGTCGTCGCGCACCGCGGCGCGCGCGGCCTGCAGCAACGCGTCGCGCTGGTCCTCGGGCACGGCCGGCACGAAGGCGGCGAACGGCTTCAGCAGCACGCTGTCGTTGGCATCGGCCACCAGGTGCGCGTCGATGCCGGCGATCGTGCGATCGACCACGCCCTGCGGCTGCACCCAGCCCGATTGCAGGCCCTGCACGAGGCGCTGCTGAATCTGCTCGGCGTAGCGCGGCACCGCCTTCACGCGCGACGTGTAATCGCGGTAGTCGTTCGCGCTGCGCATCGGCGTCATCTGCGCGGCCAGCGGCATCATCGACTGGATGCCCCACAGCGTGGTCAGCGCCAGCTCGTCCGCATGCCCGAACTGCTGCGCCTCGACGGCGATGCGCATCTTGTCCAGCAGCAACTGGTGCGACACCCGGTCCTGGCCGTGCAGGCCCGCCGCGTCGATCGCCTGCACGCGCGCGAGCGTCGCGCGCTCGTAGTCGTGCTCGCGCTGCCGCTCGGCGTCGGACAGGTCGGGCAGCAATGCGTTGTAGCCGGGGACGCCCAGCACGCTGGCCCACATCGGCTCGCGGCGGAAGTTCTCGGCCAGGTCGGCATCGAGCAGGCTGCGCAAGGCCGCGGCCGGCGTCGACGGCACGGCGGAGGCCGCCCGCTCGGGTACGGCCGCCGTCTGCGCGTGGAGCGTTCCTGCCGCGGCGATCAGCACGGCCAGCAGGACAGGCTGCGCGCCGCGCAGCCAGGTCATCGGAATCGTCATCGAGTGGTTCTCCCTGGTCAGGTGATGGATAGCCTCATGGGCTGCTGTCGGAAGCCGCCGGCGCCGCGGGTGGCGGCATCGGCTCTTCATTCTGCGGTCGCGGCGGCCGGTCGCCGGGCGCGCGCGGCACGCCGGTCTTCGGGTCCAGGCCCATGTTGCTGAGCGCCTGCCCGAGTTCCTCGGCGGTCTTCGGCGGCTGGTCGGCGGAATTGGCCGGATCGAGGCTGCCGCCCTCGCCGGGGCCCTCATTCGTGCCCTCGGGTGCCGAGGCCGCCGGGTCGAACGCCGGCACCGGCACACGCGGCGGCGGGAAGCTCGCCTTCGGGTCGACCAGCCCCTTCTTCTGCGCATCGCGGAAGAAATCGCCGACCAGCCGCACCGCGTTGTGCCCGCCCTGGCCCCACCAGCTGCTGCGCAGCGTGACGCGCGCATCGTTGAAGCCGACCCACGCCCCCGCGACCAGCTCCGGGTGCATCAGGATGAACCAGCCGTCGGTGTTCTTCTGCGTGGTGCCGGTCTTGCCGGCCAGGTCGCCGGTCACGCCGAAGCGGGTGCGGACCTGCGTGCCGGTGCCGCGCGCGATCACGCCGCGCATCATGTCGATCAGGTCGGTCGCGGCCTCGGGCGACATGCCGCGGCGCGGGGCCTCGCCGAACTCGGCGATCACCCGCCCCGTGCGGTCCTTGATGCGCTTGACGAACACCGGCTTGTGCACGCTGCCCACCTGCGCGATCGACGCATAGGCGTTCACCATCTCCAGCAGCGTGACCGGGCTGGTGCCGAGCGCGAGCGACGGCACGGCCTCCAGCGGGCTCTGGTCGACGCCCAGCGATTTCGCGAGCGCCACCACGCGCGGGATGCCCACCTCCTGCATGACCTGCGCGGTGATGGTGTTCTTCGACAGCGCCAGACCGTCGCGGATCGTCATCGGTTGGCCGGTCGCGCCCGACATGTCGGTCGGCCGCCAGACGGTGCCGCCCATCGTCACCTCGACCGGCCCGTCGACGAAGGTGCGGTCGGGCGTCAGCCCCGCCTCGAGTGCCGCGCCGTAGACGAAGGGCTTGAAGGTCGAGCCGGGCTGGCGCTCGGCCTGCGCGACGTGGTCGTACTGCTCCAGCGCGAAATCGCGGCTGCCGACCCAGGCGCGGACCTCGCCGTTGCGCGGGTCCATCGCGACGAAACCGGCTTCCAGCCGCGTCTTCTGCGCCTTCAGCCGCGCCATGAACGGCGCGTCGGCGCGCAGCTTCTCCAGCGCTTCCCCCGGGCCCGCACCGGCGTCGACCGCCTGCTTGAACTCCGGCGACTCGCGCAGGAACGCGGTGACGAGGTCGCGCCGTCCGGTCCACAGCCAGCCGAACGGCTCGGCCTTGCCGAGCAGCTTCGCATAAGCCTCGGGCGCGGTCGACACCGCCGGCAGCGCCGGGCGGCTCCATTCGACATTGGCCACCTGCTGCAGCGCATCGGCCTGCGCCTGCACCGCGCGCACCGCCTCGTCCTGCAGCCGGCTGTCGAGCGTGGTCTCGATCACCAGGCCGTCGGCGTAGAGGTCGTGGTCGTGCTCGTCGGCCCAGTCGAGCAGCCATTTGCGCGCATAGGCCGCGAAGTGCGGCGCGGTGGCCGGGAAATCGGGCTGGCGGCTCCAGTGCAGCTGCAGCGGCTGCGCGCTCAGCGTGCGCAGCTGCTCGTCGGTGATCGCCTGCGCCTTCGCCATCTGCGACAGCACGACGTTGCGCCGTGCGAGCGAGCGCTCGGGGTGCTGCACCGGGTTGTAGTAGTACGTGCCCTTCAGCATGCCGACCAGCGTCGCGCTCTGCAGCGCGTCGAGCTCGGCCGCCGAGGTGTCGAAGTAGGTGCGCGCCGCCATCTCGATGCCGACCGCGTTGTACAGGAACGGCGCGGTGTTCAGGTAGGCCTCGAGGATCTGCTTCTTGTCGTAGACGCGCTCGATGCGCATCGCCGTGACCCACTCCTTGGCCTTGCGGTGCAGGTTGCGGGCGCGCCCGACCTCGTCGGGAAACAGGTTGCGCGCCAGCTGCTGCGTGATGGTGGAGCCGCCCTGCATGTCGCCGGTGGCGCTGTGCAGCACCGCGCCGAACGAGCGGATGAAGTCGATGCCGTGGTGATCGTAGAAGCGCTTGTCCTCGGTGGCGACCAGCGCCTTCACGACGAAGGGCGAGACCTTGTCGAGCGTCAGCCGCTCCTGCTGGGCGCGCCGGAAGCTGGCGATCTGCTGGCCGTCGGCCGACAGCAGCACGCTCGGCTGCTGCGCCTGCACCAGCTTGAGGTCGTCGACGCTGGGCGTGATGCGCAGCAGCACCGCGATGTAGATGCCGAGCGCGACGGCCGCCACGGCGGCCGCGAGCGCCGACCACAGCGCATACCTCAAAGCAAGACGCTTCAGGCGCTGGCGCCACGCGGGCGCCGGCTCGAAGCCGGGCACGGTGGGCATCGGGTCGGGGCGGAAACGCAACATCAAGGTCCTTCCATACGGCAACTCCACCACGGGCAAACGGCGGGCCGGGTGGGCGAGTCTATGCAATGTCCTGCGGGAGACGGTTTCGGGGTGTTGCTTCTATAGTCTCGGCTCCCCCGCTGCAGGATGCCCCCATGAACGGCCAGACCCCCCGCCACCTGCTCGCCCAGGCCGCGAGCGACACCGATCCGCTGGAGACGAAGGAGTGGCTCGACGCGCTGCGCGCCGCCGTCGCCGAGGGCGGCAGCGAGCGCGGCCTGTACCTGCTGGAGCAGCTGGAGGAGCAGGCGCAGCAGCTGGGCATCGTGCCGCACGTGCAGCCGTATTCGGCCTACCGCAACACCATCCCGCTCGAGCGGCAGGGTCACTATCCCGGCGACCTCGCGATCGAGGAGCGGCTCACCACGATCACACGCTGGAACGCGCTCGCGATGGTGGTGCGCGCGAACCAGGCCTATGGCGAGCTGGGCGGCCACATCGCGAGCTATGCCTCGGCGGCCGAGCTGTTCGAAGTGGGCTTCAACCACTTCTTCCGCGGCGACGACAGCCGCACGCCGGGCGGCCGCGACGCCGACCTGGTGTACTTCCAGCCGCATTCGGCGCCGGGCGTGTATTCGCGTGCCTTCCTCGAGGGCCGGCTCAGCGAGGAGCAGCTCGCGAACTACCGCCAGGAGGTCGGCGGCCACGGCCTGTGCTCGTACCCGCACCCGTGGCTGATGCCGGAGTTCTGGCAGTTCCCGACCGGCTCGATGGGGCTGGGCCCGCTGAGCGCGGTGTACCAGGCGCGCTTCATGCGCTACCTGGCGCACCGCGGCCTGGCCGACACCGCGCAGCGCCATGTGTGGGGCGTGTTCGGCGACGGCGAGATGGACGAGCCGGAATCGATCGCCGGGCTCACGCTCGCCGCGCGCGAGCAGCTCGACAACCTGACCTTCATCGTCAACTGCAACCTGCAGCGGCTGGACGGCCCGGTGCGCGGCAACGGCCAGATCATCCAGGAGCTCGAGTCGCTGTTCACCGGTGCCGGCTGGAACGTCATCAAGGTGCTGTGGGGTTCCGACTGGGATGCCCTCTTCGCGCGCGACACCCAGCACGTGCTGCTGCAGCGCCTGGCCGCCACCGTCGACGGCCAGTACCAGACGCTGGGCGCGAACGACGGCGCCTACAACGTCGAGCACTTCTTCCGCCAGGATCCGCAGGTGCAGGCGCTGGTGGCGCACATGGGCGTCGACGAGATCGATGCGCTGAAGCGCGGCGGGCACGACTTCCGCAAGCTGCATGCGGCCTTCGCGGCGGCGCGGGCGCACAAGGGCCGGCCGACGGTGATCCTCGCGAAGACCAAGAAGGGCTTCGGCATGGGCGGCGTCGGCGAATCGCGCATGACCTCGCACCAGGCGAAGAAGCTCGACGTGAGCGCGCTGAAGGCCTTCCGCGACCGCTTCGCGCTGCCCTTGTCCGACGACGACGTGGCCGCGCTGCGCTTCTACAAGCCGGCCGACGACAGCCCCGAGATGGCCTACCTGCACGAGCGCCGCCGCGCGCTCGGCGGCGCGCTGCCGGCGCGCAAGCCGCAGGCGCCGGTGCTGCCGGTGCCGCCGCTGGCCGGCTGGGGCGGTTTCGCGCTGCAGGCCGACGGCAAGGAGATGTCGACGACGATGGCTGCCGTGCGCATGTTCGCCGGGCTGCTGAAGGACGAGGCGCTCGGGCCGCGCATCGTGCCGATCGTCGCCGATGAGGCGCGCACCTTCGGCATGGCGAGCCTGTTCCGGCAGATCGGCATCTATTCGCCGCACGGGCAGCTGTACGAACCGGAGGATGCGGGCTCGATGCTGTCATACCGCGAAGCGAAGGACGGGCAGCTGCTGGAGGAAGGCATCACCGAGGCCGGCGCGCTCGCGTCATGGATCGCGGCCGGCACCTCGTACAGCGTGCACGGGCTGCCGATGCTGCCGATGTACATCTACTACTCGATGTTCGGCTTCCAGCGCGTGGGCGACCTGATCTGGGCCGCGGCCGACCAGCGCGTGCGCGGTTTCCTGTTCGGCGCGACGGCGGGGCGCACGACGCTCGGCGGCGAGGGCCTGCAGCACCAGGACGGCAGCAGCCTGGTGATGGCCTCGACGGTGCCGAACTGCCGTGCGTGGGATCCTGCCTTCGCGGGCGAGGTCGCGGTGATCATGGACCATGCGGCGCGCCGCATGCTGGAGGAACAGCGCGACGAGTTCCACTACCTCACGCTGATGAACGAGAACTACGCGCAGCCGTCGCTGCCCGACGCGGCGCATGCCGACCTGCTGCGCGGCATGTACCGGCTGGCGGAGCACCCGGTCGGAAAGAAGAAGGGACAGAAGGCGAGCCGTGTGCGGCTGCTGGGCAGCGGCGCGATCCTGCGCGAGGTGATGGCCGCGGCCGACCTGCTGGCCGCCGACTGGCAGGTGGCGAGCGAGGTGTTCAGCGTGACGAGCTTCAGCGAACTTGCTCGCGATGCGCGCGAGGCCGATCGGCGGGAGCGGCTCGGTGGCATGCCGGCGGTGTCGCACGTCGCGACACTGCTCGCGGGCAAGGACCCGGTGATCGCCGCGACCGACTACGTGCGGGCCTGGCCGCAGCTGATCGCCGAGTACGTACCGGCACGCTACGCGACGCTCGGCACCGACGGCTTCGGCCGCAGCGACACGCGCCAGCAGCTGCGCCGCTTCTTCGAGGTCGACCGGCACCAGGTGGTGCTGGCGGCGCTGCAGGCGCTGGTGCGCGAGGGCGCGCTGGAGCGCGGGGTGCTCGCGCAGGCGGCGACGCGGTATGGGGTGGATGGCGAAGCGCAGGCGCCCTGGCAGGCCTGATGTTGCTGCAGGTGGGGATTTGCAAACGCCGCAAGAAGGTGCTTCTGCCGCGAGGCCACTTCCGGTGCCGGTGCACCGGCAGAAGAATGCGCTCCATGCACGAATCGCGTGTGCCTTCCAGACGACCCACCATGAAAACCCTTGCCGCTGCCGCCGCGCTGACCGCCCTGTGTGGCGTCGCGACTGCCGCTGACGACCTGCCTCGACCCCACCACCTCGCTGCCGCGCCCGGCAGTGCAGACGCCGTGCTGGCCGCACGCCGCTATGCCGCCTTCTGGGACACCGGAGAGGCCCGCCATGCACAGGCCGCGCTGTCGCCGGGCTTCATCGATCGCACCTTGCCCGCCGGCCGCCCGCAGGGCCCGGACGGCCCGCTGGCTGCATCGAAGGCCTTCCGCGCAGCCGTGCCCGACCTGCGCGCCGAGATCGACGACCTGGTGGCCAGCGGCGACCGCGTCGGCGTGCACCTGCACTTCCGCGGCCATTTCACCGGCAGCTTCGCCGGCCGGCCGGGCAGCGGCCAGGTGGTCGATTTCCAGGCCTTCGATCTCTACCGCGTCGAGGCGGGCCGGATTGCCGAGAACTGGCATCTCGAAGACAACCTGACGCTGATGCAGCAGCTCGGCGTGATCGCCAACTGAACCCGCAGGACGCCCGATGAACATCACTTCCCTTCGCTTCGACGGCCAGCACGTCGTCGTGGTCGGCGGCAGCTCCGGCATCGGCCGGGCGGTCGCCGTGGCGGCCGAGGCGGCCGGCGCCCGCGTCACCGCGCTCGGCCGCCACACGCCGATCGCCTGCGACCTCACCGACGACGCGAGCGTCGTGCAGGCCTTCCAGCGCACCGGCGCGATCGACCACCTGGTGTTGACGCCCGGCGCACGCGTCGGCTCGCCGCGGCTCGAGCAGCTCACCGACGCCGAGCTGCTGACCGCCTACCAGGTCAAGCTGTTCGGCAGCCTGCGTGCCATCCGGGCGGCGCTGCCGGTGCTCGCGCCGACGGCCTCGATCACGCTGACCTCGGGCCAGCTGGCGCGCAAGCCGAGCCCCGGCGGGCTGCTGAAGGGCAGCCTGAATGCCGCGGTCGACGCCGCCGGCAGGCAGCTCGCGAAGGAACTGGCGCCGCGGCGCGTCAACATCGTCAGCCCCGGCGCGATCGACACGCCGCTGTGGGGCGCCGACGGCGACGCGGCCCGTGCGGCCACGCTCGCACGCGTCGGCGGCACGCTGCCGGTCGGCCGCGTCGGCCGGCCCGATGAACTGGCGCAGGCCTACCT
>NZ_JBFUFQ010000146.1:0-14789 GCF_056403355.1 Rhizobacter sp. P2_H3
GGTTGTGACAGGGCAAACAGGGTTGACGCCTCAGGGGTCGAAGCGGTAGCCGACGCCGTACACCGCGATGATTCCGGAGCCTTGGGGCCGGACATCCTCGAGTTTGCGCCGCAGGTTGCGGATGTGGCTGTC
Source organism: Rhizobacter sp. P2_H3 (assembly GCF_056403355.1). NCBI lineage: Bacteria > Pseudomonadati > Pseudomonadota > Betaproteobacteria > Burkholderiales > Sphaerotilaceae > Rhizobacter > Rhizobacter sp. P2_H3. Next base: position 133 of record NZ_JBFUFQ010000146.1, read on the forward strand.
GACGGTGCGGTCGGCCGTGTCGCGAAAATCCTGTCGCACCGCGTCGAGCAGCTGGGCGCGAGACAGGATGGCGCCGGCGCGCACGAGCAGCGCGCGCAGGATGCGGTACTCGGAGGTCGTCAGGTCGAGCGCGCGGCCTTGCCACAGGATGCGTTGTGCCGCTTCGTTGACGTCGAAGCCGCCGTGCGACATGGTGCGGAACTGGCCGGTGACGCGGCGCCACTGCGCCTTCACGCGCGCCGCGACCTCGCGCGGGCTGAACGGCTTGCAGACATAGTCGTCCGCGCCGGCCTCGAGGCCGAGCAACCGGTCGACTTCGTCGATGCGCGCCGTCAGCATGATGATCGGCACCGAGGAGAATTCGCGGATCGAGCGGCACACCTCGAGGCCGTCGAGCCCGGGCAGCATCAGATCGAGCAGCATGATCGACGCGCGCTGCATGCGCACCTCGTTCACCGCCGCGATGCCGTTGTGGACCACCAGCGTCTGCCAGCCCTGCGCGCGCAGGTAGTTGCCGAGCATGTCGGCGATCTTCACGTCGTCCTCGGCGATGAGGATCGGGGTGGTGTCCATCGATGTGCTCACTCGGTTGCTCCTTGCTGGTGCGACTTCACCGGAAGCACGAGTTGCATGGCCAGGCCACCCCATGGAGACGGGCTGGCATCGACGGTGCCGCCGTGGGCGATCACGATGGCGCGCACGATGGCCAGGCCCAATCCGCTGCCCGTTCCGCCGCGTTGGCGAGACCGGTCGGCCCGGAACAGCGGCTCGAAGATCTGGGGCAGGTCGGCAGAGGCTACGCCCGGTGCCGAGTCTTCGACGCGAAGCCACAGGTTGTGGCTGTCCTCGCGCACGCCCCAGCACACGCGCACGCGTCCGGGGCGGGAGGTGTAGCGGCCGCTGTTGGTCAACAGATTGCGCAGCACCTGCTCGATGCGCACCGGATCCCACGAGGCACGCAGGATGTGCGAAGCGGGCGGCAGCACCTCGACCTGCAGGCCGTCCAGTGACGGGTGGCGAACGAGTTTCGTGGTGATGTATTCCAGCGTGGCCAGTGGATCGAGATCGACCATGTGGGATGGCAGGCTGCCGAGGTCTGCGACCGCGAGCAGGTGCAGGTCGTCCACGATGCGCACCATGTGGCGGATTTCCTCGCCGAGGTTCATCACGAGGGCGTGGTTGGGTTCGCGGGCGCCGTCTTCCACCGATTCGATCTCGCCTTGCAGCACCGACAGCGGCGTGCGCAACTCATGGGAGATCTGCGCCATCCATTTGCGGCGGGTCAGTTCGAGCCGGCGCAGCGAGTCCGCCATCGACGACACGTCGTGCGACAACTGCAGCATCTCCTGCGGCCCGTCGAATGCCGCTTCGGCGGGCTCGAACTGGCCGGCGGCGAGCTTGCGTGTCACCTCCTGCAGCGCACCCAGCGGCCGGCTCCATCGGTGGGCTACCTGCACGGCCAGGGCCATCGACACGGCAAGCGATGCGAAGCCTGCCATCGCGATACCCAGGTACTGGCCGCGCAGGAACGCGGCGTCCGACTCATGGAGGCCGTCGCCGAGATCCAGCAAGGCGGTGCCCACCGATCGGCCGTTGACGAGGATCTCGCGGTCCAGCGTGCGGCCGTCCGGCTCCGCGGGACTGCCTGCGAGCCGCGTGCCGCCCGCATCCAGGATGCGGATGCGACCCGCGAACCCCGATTGCCGGACCCGGCTCGCCTGCACACCGCTGCCGCGCTCCTGCGGGTCACCTTCGCGGGCGAGAAATCCCTCGACCAGTTCGCGCATGTCACCGACATCGGAAACGACCGCCGGCAATCCGCCGCGGGCACCGGCCTGCTCGCCGACATAGATCGCGAAACGATTCAGCCGTTGCGACTCGCGGGCGTGCACGTAGCCGGAGACCCCGCCACGCATGCCGAGCAGCGCGCCGACGATGACRCACAGCACGGACAGGCTGACCGTTGCCAGCAGCAGCAGGGCCAATTGATGAACCATTCGCAAGCGCATCGCTGGATTCGTCGATGGTGAGGTTGATGACGGTGTTGTCGGCACCGGCCGGCGCGATGACAGGGTCCAAAGCGCAGGTATGTGCATGCTCGGTGCAGAGATGGCAGCTTGGCAACGAGGGTTCGCAATCGTTGACATTTGCGGGCCTCGAAATGAGCACTTCTGGGTGGCGTACGCATTCTGTTACCCCGATGATTCGACCCCACCGACTCGCAACAAATTGCAACCATGGCTTCTACTCATACGGCTTTCCGCGGCTTCACCCTTGTCGAGCTGAGCGTTGTCCTCGCTGTGGCGTTGACGACGATGGCGGTGGCGCTGCCCGGCTTCAACGCGCAGGTGCAGAACTCGCGCACCGTTCCTGCGCTGAGGGAGATGTCGGTCGTCGGCATCAAGCTGGAAAAGTCGTTCCAGCGTGACCACCGCTATGGCGCGTCCGGGAAATGTGCGGTCCCGGATGCCCAGGTGGAACATTTTTCGGTGCATTGCTCACTCAGTGATGACGGAAGCGGCTACACGCTCGATGCCATCGGCCATGGGCCGATGGCGGGCTACCAGTACCGCACCGACGAACAGGGGCGCCAACGGACGATCTCCCATCCCAACGCGAACAACGCAGCCAACGGGGCGTTGCCGTGCTGGTCGCTGGAAGGTCGTTCCTGCGGGGCATGAGATTGCCGCCATCGATCGAGTCTTCATGACCAATACCGTGGATATCTTGCACAAGCGCATTGACGAGCCTCCGCTTCTCTTGAGCCTCGCCTGCACGAGGCCTGCAGGTGAGTCGACAGGCACCGCTGCAAACAGCGCCGCCGTGGCGGAAACCGGCGCGGCGGAGAGTGCGGCAGACATGCCGGCGCCTGCAGACACCGTGTACGTCGTGGCACAGGACGAACGGCACCGGACGCTCCTTCGCCGGGTCTGTGCCAACCTGGGCCGAGCTTGCATCGTGGCTTCGGTGGCCGATGTGATCGTGCGAGGCCCCCGCATCGGGGCGGCCCGGATGGCGATCGTTGCGGCCAACGGCCTCGATGTGCCGCTCGGCGCCATGCTCGAAACCTTGCGTGAGGCGGGTGTGCTGTCGGTTGCGTTGTACGGGCCGGCATTCGGCAGCCTGGTGCACCTGCTCGCGCTGGAACTCGGCTTCGATCACGTCTGGGGCGACCTGGCGCATGAGGAGGCCCTCGCAGTGCTGATCCGTCACGCGGGGCAGCGGATCCAGAAGGACCGTGCCGTTCGCGTTGACGATGCGCTGGGCGACACCGAGCTGGCGGTGGACACGGCGAGCCTGACCTGCAGTGTGCGGGGCGTGCCGTTCTCGCTGGGAATCTCATCGTTGTACACGCTGAAGTTGTTGCTCGATCGCGCGCCGCATCCGGTCAGTCGGGCCGACATCGAATCCGTGATCCCCGCCACCAAGGTGGGCCGCATCGGCGGCTCGCGCGTCGTCGATGCGCATGTGTCGCGGTTGCGCCAGCGCCTGCGTGAAGTCGGGGCCGATGCGGTCCGGATCGTGGCCATCCGCGGCAAGGGCTACCGCATCACGACCGTGGGGTCCTCGGGTGGCGAAGAGGACGAGACTGCGGCCGACTGACCCTCGACGAGGGCCTCTTCCCGCCTGAGCTGGCCGATGTCGCTGCGCAGCCGCACCATCTCGTGCGGCGAGCGCGCGTCGTAGATGCCGCGGATGCGGTGTCGGCGGTCGACGAGAAAAGCGCGTTCGGTGTGAGGCGGCAAGCCGTCCGCACCGAGTGTCGTGATGTCGGAGTAGAGGCTGTGGCGCGCCCACGCTTCCACATGCCGGGGCTCGCCGGTCAGCAGGATCCAGTCCTTGGGCAGTCCGAACTTGGCGGCATAGTCGTCCAGCGCGCGCACGTCGTCAGTCAGCGGTGACACCGTCAGCGACACGAACTGCGGCGCCTGGCTGCCGAAGCTGGCCTGCAGCGTTCGCAGCAGGTCCATCGACACCGGGCACACCGACACGCAGCCGGCGAAGAACAGGTTGACGACGGTCGGGCCGTTGTCGAGCAGGCGGCTGTCGACGCTTGCCTTGCGGTGATTCGTGAATTCGAAGGCGCCAACCCGCAGTACCGACGAGATGCGATCCCAGCGAGGCCTCATGTCGGCCGACGCATAGAAGGGCAGCGTGTCGTGCGCGAGGATCGAATCGGGCCGACGCCAATCGGCCCACAGGGACCAGGCGGAAACCCCCGCCGTCATGACGGCGAGGCCGAGGCACAGGAGCGCGGCGCGGCGCATCATGGGTGAGGGCTTGCAGCGCCGGATCAGTTGTGGCTCGTGATCGGCGTGCCGCGGTAGCAGCCGATCGTGTACGGGAAGGTTTCCGTCGTGTGGTAGTGGTACTGCGTCACCGAGGTGTCGGTGTGGCCGTGGCAGATGTCGAGATCCTTGTTGGCGATGGTCGTTCCTCCGTCGCCCTGTGGTCCGTAGATTGCGAAGCCGTCGGCCGCGTAGCCGATCACGGCCGAATGCTGGCCCGCGACATCGGCGGTCAGGCCGCACTTCGGCAGGCTGTGATAGTGGTACATACCCGTTTGCTGGGGGTGGCCTTCGCAAGCATCGGTGACCTCCCAAGCCCTCGCATCGCGGCCCTTGGCATCGAACGCGGCGAACATGCGCGCTCCGGTCAGGAAGATGCCGACGGCTCCGCCACCCAGGCAGGTAGGCGTTGCATTGACTGTCGGATTGGTGCTCAGCCCGGACCAGGCGACGGTGTTCGGCTTGATGGAGTTGGGGTTCTGGTCGTATTGATAGGCCAGCGGGCTCGTTTCATTCGTGATCTTGTAGATCCCGGTGGTGTGGCTGGGCAGGCCATTCCCGTCCAGTTTGCGGAAGGCATTGGCGATCGTGTTCGTGAACGTCGATGCCCATGAGACGGCACCGGTCACCGCGTAGATCGACTTGGTCTGCAGGTTCCAGGTCGTTCCGTCGCTGCTGATCCAGCCTTGCGCCGTGTTGCCCGGGTTGTTCGGGTCCGTCGTGCCGCTGCAGGCGTAGAGGTAGCCGACAGCGGTCGGGACCGTGTTGATGATCTTGCTGGTGCCGACAGGCAGCGCCGTGGTATCGACGGTCGTCGACGTGCCCCCTCCCGAAGGCGTCGCGGCCGGCGTCACACTCCTGGCGGTCGACGTTGCCGACCCCGCGGAGTTGGTTGCCGTCACGGTGCAGGAGTAGGTGGTCGTGTTCGTCAACGTGGTGACGGTGATCGGGCTGCTGGTGCCCGTGGCCGATCGGGTCGTGGCACCAGTGGCTGCGCAGCTGCCGGTGTAGCTTGTGGCCGTGCCACCGCTGGTCGATGCCGTGAAGGCGAGGACGGCCTGAGCGTCGCCGGCGGTGGCCGAATCCAGCGTCGGCGTGCCGGGCGCCGTCGTGGTCGTGGTGCTCGTCGTGCTTGTCGACGAGGACGATCCGTTGCCGCCGCACGCGGCGAGCATCAGCAGCGGCCCGACCTGCAGCAGGGATCGGAGGAGTTGAACTGCACGCGAAGGGGCTTGGGTCACGGGTGGCTCCAGAAGGCGGTTGCACGGACGTCGGATAAAACGCACCGTGGACGGTAGAGCTACTTTGTGGAGCAAGAGAGAGCGTTGTCTGCACACTTTCTGCATCTTTGTAGCCAGTCCCTGCGGGGAGGGCCCCGTCTGCGGTACGCTGCCGCCCTTGGCCCGGCAAGCGGGCCTGCGGAGAGCGTTCATGAAGACCCACAACATCGAAATCCAGCGCGTGAAATCCATGGCCCACGACGTTCACGGCATGGTGCATCTGAAGGTCGATGCGCTGGTGCAGACGGTGACCAACCACGACGACGAGCCGTCCAGCGTCATCAGCCTGACCGAGGCGAACCTGCGCGTGCTGCAGGCGTTGATCAAGAACCAGCTGCTCGAGCTCGACAAGCGCAAGGCGCGCAGCCGCTTTTGAAGATGACCACCCCCACGTCGCTTCGCTCCTGCCCCCCGAGGGGGGCGCTCAGCCCCCTTGGGGCGGCCCGGCGTCGACTGAGTTGAAACCGGGTGTGACCCCGGGCCGCCGCGCCCTACAGGCCGGCGCTGCAAGGCCGATGACAGGGGCGAGTGCCGTTCGATCCGGCCTTCAACCCGCCTGTGCACGCGAGCGAAGTGACCACTGACGGTTACCAGTTCTCGCGCCACAATGGTGCCTTCGACCCATGATCCCCGATGACCGTGCCCTCCGTTCCCACCAAGACCTCGCGCGGCCATGACGAGCTGCGCACCCGCACGCAGCGGCTCGGTCAGCGGCACCGCACGGTGCTGTTCCTGGTGGACGGCCGGCGCACGCTGGCCGAGGTGCTGAGCCTGGCGCACCAGGCCGGCGCGCAGACCGTGCATTTCGAGGAACTGGTGCGGCTGGGGCTGGTCGAGATTCCTGCCGAACAGGTGGTGTCGGAGGCGATCGACAGCGGCTCCGGTGCGCTCGATGCCCCCAAGCTCACGAGCGTGGCCCTGGACGTGCCGACACCGCACCAACCCGAGCCTGAACCGATCGTCCCCGTCATCACGCCGCTCACGATCGACGAGCATGCCGACGCGGCACCGATCGACGCGGCCCACCTGTCGTCCACCTCGATGATTCCGCCACAAGCGGTGGCGCCGCCATCGATGCACGCGCCGGTCGACGAACCGATCGCACTGGAGCCCTCTGTGCCACGGGCGCGCCGGGTCGAGCCCGAACCCGCACCACCGGTGCAACTGGTGGAGACGGCCGTGCCGTGGTCCGACACCATCCCGCTTGTCGAGGAACCCAGGGAGGCCGTCTGGGTCGCGCCCGTGCCGGCCGTGGCAACGAAGCCGGCGAAGAAATCAGGCGCCCGCGCTGCGGCGGGCGGCGTGACGGCCGTGCTGAACAAGGCGTTGGGCCGCGGGCGTGCCAAAGCTGTCGCAGACTTGCCGCCGGTGACGCCAAAAATCGAGAAACCGTCATCGGAACAGCAACTGATCGCCCAGGTGCGCGAGCTGCTGCTCGACACCTTGCGCATCGATGCGCCGCTGTTCGCCGCGCTGACCCACGGCAAGGTGCGTTCGGCGCAGACCCAGCGCGACCTGATCGAGCTGGTGTGGGAGATCGAGCGCCACAACAGCCATGCGCGCATGTCGCGCGACGAGCTGATCAGCCTGCAGCAGGCGCGCGAACTGCTCGGCATGGGCAACACGCTGGTGGCGGGCGACAGCCAGTCCGACCGTCACGACGACTGGCCGACCACGCAGCCGCGGTTGTGACGCCGCCGCGAGGCTTCTGGCTCAGTTCGTTGCCGCGCGGGCGGTGCCGAATTCCTTCGTGAACCAATCTGCCAGCAGGGTCTTTTCGCGGCCGAGCGGACCCCGGGCGGTGTCCAGCCCGGCGGATCTCCGCGAGGCCAGGTCGCTCAACGCGGCGTCGCCGGAACGCAGCGTCTGGCCGCCGGACACCAGCGTGTAGCGCAGCCAGATGCGCGCGCTGTCGTGGTTGTCGCGGACCACCCGCAGGTCGCCGCGCGAGCTGTGCCGCACGTAGCCGGCCAGGTCCACGTCGAGCAACTCGACCTGCAGCGATTGGCCGGCCGGCAGGTTCTGCGCCGCGAGCGACTGCAGCTGGTCGGCCAGCAGGCGCAGGTTGGCGTCACGTTCGCGCGGCGTATCGCCGGCGTCGACGAAGCGTTCCGGCTGCTGGTAGCCGACCTCGGCCGAACCTGCAGCCAGGGCCGGTTCGGCCACGCACGCCGCGAGCGCGGCCCATCCGATGATCGATCCGAAGCGCATCGTGAAACTCCTGAAGCCTGACTCGCAACGGTACGCTGCCGTTCGTGGGCGTGCAAGCGTGCCCGACGGCTCCTCCCAGCGGCTACCATCCGCCCGCACTCCCGGAAAGGTCTCTGCCATGCGTCGTCTGCTGATCCCCTTGTTGCTGGCCACGTCGCTGCTGGGCGCCTGCGCCTCCGTCGTCAATCCGGTGACGGGCCGCAGCGAACGCACGGTGATGGACGAGCCGTCCGAGATCGCCGAGGGCAAGAAGGCGCACCAGGAGGTGTTGAAGGAATACACCGTGCTCGACAGCGCACCGGTGCAGGCCTACGTGAACGACCTCGGCCAGCGCCTGGCGAAGCAGTCGCACCGGGCGCAGCTGCAATGGACCTTCACCGTGCTCGACAGCCCCGAGGTCAATGCCTTCGCGCTGCCGGGCGGCTACGTCTACGTGACGCGCGGCATCATGGCCTACATGGAGAGCGAGGGCGACCTGGCCGGCGTGATGGGCCATGAGATCGGCCACGTGACGGCCCGCCATGGCGCGCAGCGCGCCACGCGCCAGCAGACCGCCGGCATCGGCGTGGTCGCGGCCACCGTGCTCGGCGCGGTGCTGGGCATCGGCGACGTGGCGAACCAGGTGTCGCAGAGCGTCGCGGCCGGCTACATCGCCTCGTACAGCCGCGACCAGGAGTCGCAGGCCGACCAGCTCGGCGCCGAGTACCTGGTGCGCAACCGCTACGACCCGAAGAAGATGGTCGAGGTGATCCAGGTGCTGAAGCGCCAGGAGCAGTTCGCGGCCGACACCGCGAAGGCCGAGGGCCGCAGCGCCTCCGGCGGCAACGACTGGCTGGCCTCGCACCCGAGCAACGACCAGCGCCTGCGCGACATCACGACGATCGCCGACGGCTATGCGAAGGACGCCGACTATGTCGACGAGGGCCGCGATCGCTACCTGCAGACGATCGCCGGGCTGCCGTTCGGCGAGAGCCGCGCACAGGGCGTGACGCGCGGGCGCGGCTTCTACCATGAGCCGCTGGGTATCGCGCTGAAGGCGCCCGAGGGCTGGAAGGTGCAGAACTCGGCCGAGGACATCACGCTCGTCAATGCCGCGGGCGATGCCGGGCTGGTGGTGATGCTGGCGCCCGCCAAGGCCGGCAGCACGCATGAGGAGATCGTTCGCAGCGTCTTCAAGCCGACGCAGGGCAAGTTCGACAAGCTCGAGCTGAACGGCCTGAAGGCGAGCCGCTTCACCGGCACCGCGACGACGAAGCAGGGCCAGGCGCGCGCCGTCGTCGCGACGGTGGTGGACGGTCCGCAGAACAACCGCTTCGTGTTGCTGCAGGCGTCGAAGGATGCCGCCGCGCTGCAGCGCAACGCGGCCGGGCTGAAGGAGGCTGAAGGCTCGTTCCGCGCACTGACCGCGGCCGATCGCAGCGTGGCGAAGCCGTGGACGCTGAAGTCGGTGCCGTTCCCGCGCGGTGGCTTCGCCGAACTGGCGAAGCAGTCACCGCTGCCGCAGGCCGAGGCGCAGCTGAAGCTGATCAACGGCGTCTACGGCGGCGGCAAGGACCCGGCCGTGGGGCAGCGGGTCAAGGTCGTCGAGTGACGCTCATTTTCCCCAGCTGTCCTTGAGGCTGGTGATGCGGTTGAAGACCAGCTTGCCCGGCTTCGAATCGATGCGGTCGGCCACGAAGTACCCATGCCGCTCGAACTGGAACTTGTCGTCCGGCTGGGCCTTCGCGAGTGACGGCTCGACGAAGCCCTGCACGACCTTCTTGCTGCCCGGGTTCAGCACCGTCAGGTAGTCGCGGCCGCCCGCATCGGGTTGCGCCTCGGTGAACAGCCGGTCGTAGATCCGCAACTCGGCCGGAACGCCGTCGTGCAYGCCGACCCACGTGATCGTGCCCTTGACCTTCACCGCGTCGGCCCCGGGCGTGCCGCTCTTCGTGTCGGGGATCACCTTCGCCAGCACGACCGGTTCGCCGTTCGCACCGGTCTCGCTGCCGACGCACTCGACGATGACGCCGTACTTCAGCCGCACCTTGTTGCCGGGGAACAGCCGGAAGAAGCCCTTCGGCGGCGTCTCGGCGTAGTCGTCGCGCTCGATCCACAGCTCGGGGCCGAGGCCGAATTCGCGCTGGCCGAGCTCGGGCACGTGCGGGTGCGCCGGTGCGTGGCAGGGCTCGATGTGCGCGGCGCTGCCGAACACCTCGGCCCAGTTGACGAGCTTCAGCTTCACCGGATCGATCACCGTCATCGCGCGCGCCGCCTTGCCTTCCAGGTCGTCGCGCAGCGCGCCCTCGAGCGTGCCGTAGTCGATCCAGCTGTAGTCGCGCGTCACGCCGATGCGTTCGCAGAACAGCTGGATCGCCGCCGGCGTGTAGCCGCGGCGGCGCAGGCCGGCCAGCGTCGGCATGCGCGGGTCGTCCCAGCCGTCGACGTGCTTCTCGTCGACCAGCTGCTTCAGCTTGCGCTTGCTGGTGATCACGTAGGTCAGGTTCAGCCGAGCGAACTCATGCTGGTGCGGACGCGGCTGCGCGAGCAGGCCCAGGCCGCACAGCGTGTCGAGCAGCCAGTCGTAGAACGGGCGCTGGTCCTCGAACTCCAGCGTGCAGATGCTGTGCGTGATCTGCTCGAGCGCGTCCTCGATCGGGTGCGCATAGGTGTACATCGGGTAGATGCACCAGGTGTCGCCGGTGTTGTGGTGTGTCGCGCGCTTGATGCGGTAGAGCGCCGGGTCGCGCAGGTTGATGTTCGGCGACGCCATGTCGATCTTCGCGCGCAGCACCGCGGCGCCATCGGCCAGCTTGCCGTCGCGCATCTCGCGGAAGCGCGCCAGGTTCTCGGCCGGCGTGCGGCTGCGGAACGGGCTGTCGGTGCCGGGCGTGTTGAAGTCGCCGCGCGTGGCCTTCATCGCGTCGGCGCTCTGCTCRTCGACATACGCGTGGCCGGCGCCGATCAGCGCCTCGGCCGCGCGGTACATGAACTCGAAGTAGTTGCTCGCGTAGAAAAGGTGGTCGACCGGCGCGCCGTTCACGTCGCTGCGCCAGTCGAAGCCCAGCCACTTCACCAGCTCGATGATCGCGTCGACGTACTCCTGCTCTTCCTTCTCGGGGTTGGTGTCGTCGAAGCGCAGGTGGCACACGCCGCCGAAGTCGCGCGCCAGCCCGAAGTTCAGCCAGATGCTCTTCGCGTGGCCGACGTGCAGGTAGCCGTTCGGCTCGGGCGGGAAGCGGGTGCGGATGCGCGCCGCGTCGAGCGGCCCGCCGGCCTGATGGGCCGCGTCACCGGGGGAGCCAGCGAAATGGCGACCCGCGTAGCGTCCCTGGTCGAGGTCGCGCTCGATGATCTGCCGCAGGAAATTGGTCGGCCGAACGTCGGAGGCGGCGGACTCGCCGGGCGATGCCTTGCTGTGGGGGTCGCTCATGAAATGGGCTGGGGATTCAAGGGGTTGGGGCGCTGCGCAGGGCTGCGAAGCGTGAATTCATTGTAGTTCCCGCCCCTGGATGCACGCCGGTCGTCTGCAAGTCGTGATTATTCTCACGCTGTCTTGTATCTGGTTGTATCCACCCCCGCGAGCAGAGGGGCGCTGCGCCCTTTTCAGCGGCGGGACGCAGTCGAACAATCGGTGCCATGAACAGACCACCCCGTTCGGTGAACTCCGGTTTCGATTTCACGCCCAGCCAGACCGGCTGGATGGCCACCGCGCCATCGGCACTGATGGACGGGCCGTTCGGCCTGCAGGTCCGCCCGCCGCCACCGAAGCGCGCGCCCCAGCATGTCGGCCTCAGTGGCATCGCCGAAGAATGGCTTGCATCCTTGCCGCCGCGCTACCAGCCGCTGAGCACGGCGCAGCGCCACCCGCACGTCGTCAATCGGTTGGCCGCCTTGTGGGAGAAGCCGCTCAGCCTGCCGGCCTATTTCGACGAACTGCTGCTGAGCGATCGGCCGGGCCGCGCCGGCTTCTCGTTCGAGGTGCTGACCGAACTCGGCGACCTGCGCTCGCTGCTGGAACTGGCGATGCACCGCGCCCGTCAGTAAGGCGAGTCTGGCGGCCAACTTAACCTTCCAGAAACCTGCGGCTTACCAATCGACACGGAAACCGGTCTTCGCGCGAACACGTTGTGACGTTGTAGACCCATGACGCTGCGATCGCAGTGTCTGGAACACAGGAGTTCACGATGTTGAATCGCAAGACCCCGTTCGTCGCCGCGCTGGCCCTGGTGGGTGCGCTGGCCACCGCAGGCGCGCATGCCGCCAATGTGCAATGGTCGATCGGCGTCAACCTGCCGCCGGTGACCACCGTCGTCTCGAGCGGGCCGGTGTATTCGCAGCCCGCGTATTCACAACCGGTCTACGCCGAGCCGGTCTACGTGCAGCCGGCCTACTACGCGCCGGCACCGGTCTACGTGCAGCCCGCGCCGGTGGTGGTCTATCGCCCGCGCCCGGTCTATCGTCCTTACCCGGTGTACCGCCCTTATCCGGTCTATCACACGTATCCGGTGGTGCGGCCGGTGCCGGTGGTGGTGCCGCGCTGGGACGGGCGCCATGACCACCACGACCATGACGGTCGCCGTGACGACCGCGGTGGGCGCGACGGCCGCGACGGCCACCGCCACTGATCACATCGGCTTGAAGAGCTGCGCGTAGAGCCGGCTCACCGCGAGCCGGTCGGCGTGGCCGCGCAGGGTCAGCGTGACCTTGCCGGCCTCGTCGCGCAGCGCGGTGGCGATGGCGTCCGAGCGCACCACGGTGCCGCGGTGGATCTGCCAGAAACGCTGCAGGTCGATCTGCGGCAACAGTTCGCGCAGCGAGATGCGCACCAGGTACTCGCGCTCCAGCGTGACGACCCGCACGTACTTGTCGGCCGCCTCGAAATACAGCACGTCGACCACCGGCACCAGGTGGATCGCGTTGCCGACGGCGGCCTGGATCACCGTCAGCGGCGCGCCAGGTGTCGTGGGCGCCGCAGGTGCGGTCGGCCCACCGCTGCCGAGCAACTGGCGCAGCTGGTCGATCGCGGCGTCGATCGCGCCGCCACCGCCTGAGGCCCGCTGCGCCAGCACGGCCTGCACCCGCGTGCAGGTCTGCGCCAGGCGGGCCGGCTGCACCGGTTTCAGCACATAGTCGACCGCGGYCTGCTCGAAGGCCTGCAGCGCGTACTCGTCGTAGGCCGTCACGAACACCAGCGCCGGCAGCGGCCTGCCGTCGTCCGGCCAGTCTTCGGCGATGGCCTGTGCGGCTTCCAGCCCGGTCATGCCGGGCATGCGGATGTCGAGGAACAGCAGTTGCGGCCGCAGCGCCAGCGCCTGCTGCACCGCGGCTTCGCCATGCGTGACGCTGGCGACGATGTTCAACGCCGGCCATAGCGCCCGCAGCTCGGCCTTCAGGTTCGCGGCGAGCAGCGGCTCGTCCTCGGCGATCAGCGCAGTGGCCTGCATTCCGGTGATGTTCATGCGGTCGGGCTCCAGGGCAGTCGAACGGTGGCGAGCGTGCCGCCATCGGCATCGGCCGCGCCTGCCAGCGTCAGCGATGCGGCCTCGCCGTACAGCGTGGCCAGGCGCTGGCGCACGTGCTCCAGGCCGAAATGCGTGCCGTCGGCCGGCGTTGCGGAGAGGCCCGCGCCGGTGTCGCGCACGGTCAGTACGAGGGCGTCGCCGTCGCGCCGGGCGCCGACGAGCAGCCGGCCGCCGTCGACGTGCGGCTCCAGCCCGTGCTTGATCGCGTTCTCGACCAGCGGCTGCAGCAACAGCGGCGGCACCGGCTGCGCGGCCAGTTCGGGCGGCAGGTCGAACGCGGGCTGCAGCCGGTCGCCCATGCGGACCTTCATCAGCTCGAGGTAGTCGCCGACCCGCGCGAACTCGGCCGACAGCGGATGCAGCGTCGCCCGCGAGGCCGACAGCGTCGCGCGCAGGAAGGCGATCAACTGGTCGAGCATCGTCTGTGCGCGCGGCGGGTCGAGCGCGATCAGCACGCGCAGGTTGGCCAGCGTGTTGAACAGCATGTGCGGCTCGAGCTGCGATTCGAGCAGCTTCAGCTGGTTCTCGGCCGCATCGCGCTGCGCGGCGGCCAGCTGGCGCAGCCGCATCTGGTCCTTGCCGCGGGCGTAGAAGAAGAACGAGATCGCCGCGCTGACCGCGATGCACATCAGCAGGTAGCTCAGCATCGCGCGCGGCGCCATGCGCCACATGTCGAGCAGCGGCCGGTCGTTCAGCGCATCGCCGATCGTGCTGCCGGCCAGGTAGCCGAGGAAGATCGCGCCGCCCTGCAGCGCGAACCGGCGCCAGCCTTCGGGCCAGCCGGTCTGCGGATTGATCTTCACGACCAACCGCCCGAAATCCATCAATGCCCAGATGCTCAGGCCGATCGCCTGCGAGTAGATCATCTGCACCTGCCACGGGCCGGACCGGTTCAAGGCCAGCACGAGGCCGATGAAGCTGTTGAAGCCGACGACCATCAGGCCGTGCTTCAGGAAATCGTGCGGCCGGATGGCGGTGTTGTCGAGCGGGGGCGGCATCGGCGGATTGTGCGGCAGGCGATTCGGGTTCAAGCTCAGGCGGCGCCATGGACCAGCGCGACCCCGCGCGCGAAGGCCGGTTGCGTGCTGAGCATCTGGCGCGGCAGCGTCTGCCACAGGCCGAGGGCGACCAGGCCGGCGAGCAGGCCCCAGGCCCACAGCGGGGCGTGTTGGACGATGGCGAGGAACATAGGGTGTCTCCGTGGCGGGTGGGTCGATGGCCGCACTGTGCCGGCGCAGCCCGCCGCGGCCCAGCGCGCTGCGACGAAGCGGCGCCTGCCGGCGCGAACGGCCGGCCGCGCGGCGTGAATGGACGAGGGAGGGACGAGGGCGGGGCGGGGGAGGCCGCGGCCGCCGGTATAGTCAGCGCCGCCC
>NZ_JBFUFQ010000147.1:0-14729 GCF_056403355.1 Rhizobacter sp. P2_H3
AGGTCGCGGTGCTGGTGCCGCCGCGCTTCAACCGCTTCCAGCACGGCTTCTCACACATCTTTTCCGGCGGTTACGCGGCCGGCTACTACAGCTACAAGTGGGCCGAAGTGCTGAGCGCCGACGCCTGGAGCGCCTTCGAAGAGGCCGGCGCGCTCGACATCGCCACGGGGCGGCGCTACCGCCAGGCCATCCTCGAAGCCGGCGGCAGCCGCCCGGCGATGGAGAGCTTCAAGGCGTTCCGGGGCCGCGAGCCGAAGATCGATGCATTGTTGCGACATCAGGGCATGGCCTGATGAAGTAAATTCGGGCGCAAACACAATCTGCGTTGTTGGAGCTCCTCATGACCCGATCCACTTCCCGCACCCTCGCCCGCACCTTCAGCCTGGCGACCCCGGCGCTGCTGGCCGCGTTGTTCACTGCGCTGCCGGCGCATGCGCTCTACAAGGTGGTCGGGCCCGACGGCAAGGTCACCTACACCGACCGGCCGGCGGTCAGCCCCGACAACAAGGTGCAGTCGGTCAGCAACAACGGCAGCGTGGCGAACGATGTCGCCCTGCCCTACGAGTTGCGCCAGGTGGCACAACGCTATCCGGTGACGCTGTACACGACCAAGGACTGCCCGCCCTGCGATGCCGGCCGGCAGACGCTGCGCCAGCGCGGCATCCCGTTCGCCGAGAAGACGATCGCGACGAAGGACGACGGCGACGCGCTGCAGCGCATCACCGGCGCCCGCGACCTGCCGGCGCTGACCGTCGGTTCGCAGGTGCTGCGCGGCTACCAGCGCGACGACTGGTCGAGCTACCTCGACGCCGCGGCGTACCCGAAGGAATCGAAGCTGCCGGCGAACTTCCCGCAGGGCGGCGCGACGCCGCTGACCACGCCGAAGCAGGCGGTGAGCGGGAACACGCCGCAGAACGATGCCACGGCACCGGCGGCCCAGCCGACGCAATCGCCGGGCACCGGCACCAGCGGCAGCAACCCGGCCGGCATCAAGTTCTGATCTGACGGGCCTGCCAGCTGCCGGCCCCGACGGCCAGCCCCATCATCCAGAACAGCGACGCGGCCCCCAGCGCCGCGCCGAACACGCCGAACAGCAGCGGCATCACGGTGCTGGATCCGTTCAGCGCCATCGAGCGGAACGCGATCGCCTCGCCGTGCCGCTCGTGCGGCGTGATGTGGTGCAGCGTCGACATCACCATCGGCTGCACCGCGCCGAGCGCCAGGCCGAGCAGCGACGCGCAGCAGGCCATCAACCAGGCCGAGTGCACGAACGGGTAGATGCCGAAGATCACCGCCACCCACAGCATCGCGCCGGTCAGCACCTGCGATTCGCTCAGGCGGTGCGCGAGCACCGGGATCAGCAGCCGCACGCCGGCCACCGACACCGCGAACAGGCCCAGCACCAGCCCGATCGCGCCGGCGCTCATGCCGCGCTCGTGGCCGAGGATGGGCACGACGAACGAATGCACGTCCCAGCTGGCCGACAGCAGCCAGTTCACCAGCAGCAGCCGGCGCAGCGCCGGCGAGCGCAGCAGGTCCCATGAACTCTGGTGCTGCGTCGCGGCAGCAGGGCGCGGCACGTCGGCCTCGGCCGGCACGTAGCGCGCCGACACCATCGCCGCCAGCGGCATCAGCATCAACACCGCGAACGCGACGCGGAAGCCCATCAGGTCGATCAGCGCACCGGCCGTCACCGGGCCGATGACGTTGGACAGCGCCGGCGCCAGCCCCAGCCAGCTGAAGACGCGGATGCGCTCGGTCGCGTCGGTGGCCATGCGGCCGGCGGTGCGCTGGATCGTGATCAGGCCGAAGTTCGCGCCGGCACCGGTCAGGATGGCCGCCAGGCACATCGCCAGGTAGTGGCTGCTGAGCGCGGCGATGGTGCCGCCCRCCAGCGACAGCGCGACCCCCAGCCGCATCGGCACGTGGTAGCCGCGGCGATCGGCCAGGCGACCGGCCGGCAGCGACAGCAGCACCGGCGCGGCGGCGAACAAGGCCATCAGCAGCCCCACCGTCCACTCCGCCTGGCCCTGCTTCAGCGCCTGCAGCGGCGCGGCCATCCGCACCCCGGCCATGCACGAATGCAGGCTGATCTGACCGAGGATCAGCGCGAGCAGCGGGCGGGAAAATTGGGTCATCGGCTAGGCGTCGCTCTCCGGGAGATCGGGGACGATGGCGTCATCGTCGCGTGGGAGCGCCAGCGGCAACAGCGCCTGCGCATGCGTCTCGGTGACCGCTTCARCCGACTTCAGCTTGCGCGCCATCACGTTGGCCCGCGTCTGCGCCTGGTCGATCGTGTTGCTGGCCTCGTCGAGCTTCTTCTTGGTCTTCGCGAGCACGTCGCCGAACTTCGCGAACTCGGTCTTCACGGCGCCCAGCACCTCCCACACTTCCACCGAGCGCTTCTCCAGCGCCAGCGTGCGGAACCCCATCTGCAGGCTGTTCAGCGTCGCCAGCAGCGTGGTCGGGCCGGCCAGCATCACGTGGTGCTCGCGCTGCAGCGATTCGACCAGCCCCGGCCGGCGCAGCGCCTCGGCGTACAGGCCCTCGGTCGGCACGAACAGGATGGCGAAGTCGGTGGTGTGCGGCGGTGACACGTACTTGTCATGGATGGATTTCGCCTCCAGCCGCAGCCGCGTCTCGATCGCCTTCGCGGCCACCTCGACTGCCACCGGGTCGGCGCGGTCCTGCGCATCGAGCAAGCGCTCGTAGTCTTCGCGCGGGAACTTCGCATCGATCGGCAGCCACAGCGGCACGCCGTCGATGCGCTGCCCCGGCAGCCGGATCGCGAACTCGACCCGCGCGCCGCTGCCCGGCACCGTCTCGACGTTGACCGCGTACTGCTCCGGCGTGAACACCTGCTCCAGCAGGCCGGCCAGCTGCACCTCGCCGAAGATGCCGCGCGTCTTCACATTGGTCAGCACGCGGTTCAGCGAGCCGACGTCGCGCGCCAGGTTCTGCATCTCGCCCAGGCCCTTGTGCACCTGGTCGAGCCGGTCGGCGACCAGCTTGAAGCTCTCGCCGAGACGCTGCTCCAGCGTGGCATGCAGCTTCTCGTCGACCGTGGCGCGCATCTGCTCGAGCTTCTTCTCGTTGTCGGCCTGGATCGCCGACAGCTTCTGCTCGACCGCGCCGCGCATCTCGGTGAGGCGCTGGTCGTTCGATTGCGACAGCGAGCGCAGCTGGTCGCCCAGCGAGTCGGCGAAGCGCTTCAGCGCATTCGCCTGCTGCTCGGCCAGGCGCGCGAGCGTGGCTTCCTGCGCCTGCTGCGTCGCGGCCAGCTGGGTGCGAAAGCTGTCGATCTGCTCGTTCTGCGTGCGCGCCACGTCGCCCTGTTGCGCGAGCAGCGTCTGCTGGAAGCTCGCGAGCGTCTGGCCCAGCTCCTGGCGCGTGCCCTGGGCGCTGCGCGCCACTTCATCGCGCAATTCCCGTTCGAGGCGTTCGATGTGCGCGGCGCCCGAATCGGGCTTTCGCAGCGCGAGCCAGAGCGTCAGCAGCAGGACAAGAACGAGGAGCGCGAGCGAAATCCAGTCGAGGAGCATCTCCCCATTCTCGCAGCTGTCGCTATGCCGAGGAGCGCAGTGGGGCAGGCAACAGCCGTTTTTCGATCGCGTCGAAGCCGTACTGCACGACCAGCGCGAGCACCGCCGCCGGCAGCGCACCGGCCAGCATCGCCGCGCTGTCGTTGACCGCCAGCCCCGCGACGATGCGCTCGCCGAAGCCGCCCGCGCCGATGAAGGCGGCGACGGTCGCGGTGCCGACGTTGATCACCGCCGCCGTCTTGACGCCCGCCAGCAGCGTCGGCGCGGCCAGCGGCAGCTGCACATGGCGCAGCGTCTGCCGCGGGGTCAAACCCAGCGAGAGCGCCGCCTGCGCCAGCCCCACCGGCACGCCCTGCAGCCCGGCATGCGTGTTGCGCACGATCGGCAGCAGTGCGTAGAGGAACAGCGCGATCAGCGCCGGCAGCAGCCCGATGCTGCCGACCACCGCGATCAGGAAGGCCAGCAGCGCGAGCGACGGCACCGTCTGCAGCACCGACACCACGCCCATCACGACACCGGCGCTGCGCGGCCAGCGCCACGCCGCCACGCCGAGCGGCACGCCGACCAGCACCGCCACCGCCAGCGAGCCGAACACCAGCAGCAGGTGCTGCCCGGCGAGCCGCGCGAAATCGGGGCCGAACAGCCGCTGCGCGAACGTGACCGGTTTCGAGGCCGCCGCCGCGCTGCCCGACAGGAACTGCCGCGCGACCTCGGCGAAGCTCTTGCCGTCGAGCTCGACCTGGGCGTTCAGCGAGATCATCGCCGCCTCGTCGATGCGGCCGGCCAGCGATTGCAGCGGCGCCGGATCCAGCCCGGCGCGCATCAGCAGCACCGCGTCGTACTTCGGGAAGAAGTTCAGGTCGTCCTTCAGCACGCGCAGCTTGTAGCGGCCCACTTTCGCATCGGTGCTGTAGATGTCGATCAGGTCGATGCGCTGCGCCGCGACCGCGTCGTAGGCCAGGCCGTGGTCCAGCCCTGCCGGCTTGTCGTAGCCGAGCCGGTAGGCCGCCTTCAGCGCGGGCCAGCCGTCGGCCCGCTCCAGGAACTCGTGCGACAGCCCCAGCCGCAGCGCCGCCGCCTGCGGCTTCAGCAGGTCGGAGATGCGCTCGATGCCGAGCTGCTGCGCCTGCGATTCGAGCATCGCGAGCGCATAGGTGTCGTTGAAGCCGAGCGGCACCGCGGCCTTCAGCCCGCGCGGCGCGAGCCAGGCGTTCAGCTCGTCGAGCGACGGGTTGCCCTCGCGCTTCAGCAGCTCGCGCACGATGGTGCCGGTGTACTCGGGGTAGACGTCGACCGCGCCGCTCGCCAGCGCCTGCTCCAGGATGCCGGTGTTGCCCAGGCCCTGCTTGTGCGTCGCCGCGATGCCGGCACGCTCATACGTCTGGCGCACGATCTCGCCGAGCACGTACGACTCGGTGAAGCGCTTGGAGCCGACGGTGACACCGTCAGCCGCATGCGCGCAGCATGCCGTCAGCAGGCCGATCAGCACACCGGCGGCGGCGCGCAGCGCGTTCATCCCTTCAGCGCCGCGGCGTTGATGGGCGTCGGCGGATGGCCGGCGTTGGGCCCGAAGCCGAGCGCGGCGATCAGGTTGTCGGCCGCCAGGTTGGCCATCGCGCGCCGCGTCGCGATCGTCGCACTCGCGATGTGCGGGGTCAGCACGACGTTGGGCACCGTCAGCAGCGCAGGGTTCAGCGCCGGTTCGCCTTCGAACACGTCGAGCCCGGCCGACGCGATGCGCCGCTCGGCCAGCGCCTGCGCGAGCGCCGCATCGTCGACGACGCCGCCGCGCGCGATGTTGGTCAGCGTCGCCGTGCGCTTCATCTGCGCGAGCTCGGCGGCGCCGATCGCATGGTGCGAGGCCGGCGAGTACGGCACCACGATCACCAGGTGGTCGGCATCGCGCAGCAGCGCCTCCTTCGAGACGTAGCTCGCGCGGCATTCGGCCTCGATCGCGGGCGCGAGCCGCGAGCGGTTGTGGTAGATCACCTTCATGCCGAAGCCGAGCGCGCCGCGCTTCGCGATGCCCTGCCCGATGCGGCCCATGCCGAGGATGCCGAGCGTCGCGCCGTGCACGTCGCCACCGGTGAACATGTCGTAGGACCACTTCTTCCAGTCGCCGCGGCGCAGGTAGTGCTCCGATTCGGCGATGCGCCGCGCCGCCGCCATCATCAGCGCGAAGCCGAAGTCGGCGGTGGTCTCGGTCAGCACGTCGGGTGTGTTGGTGCACAGCACGCCGCGCGCGTTGCAGGCGTCGACGTCGATGTTGTTGTAGCCGACCGCCATGTTGCACACCGCCTTCAGCTGCGGGTTGGCATCGAGCACCTCGGCATCGAAGCGCTCGCTGCCGGTGGCCAGCACGCCCTGCTTGCCGGCCAGCCGCTCGATCAGCTCGGCCTTCTTGAAGACGCGGTCTTCCGGGTTGTCCTGCACGTCGAAGTGCGCCCGCAGGCGATCGACAATGTCGGGAAAGATGGCACGCGAGACGAGTACGGCAGGCTTCATGTCACATCCTCTTCTTGAGAAAACAGGTCAGAACCAGATCAGGGTCATCAGCACGAACAGCGGCAGCAGCACGGCCATCGACCAGCCCATGTAGCCGAAGAAGCCGGGCATCCGGATGCCGCGGCTTTCGGCCACCGCCTTCACCATCAGGTTGGGCGCGTTGCCGATGTACGAGTTGGCGCCCATGAACACCGAGCCGGCCGAGATCGCGGCCAGCGTGGTGGCGTACTGCGTCATCAGCTGCTGCGCGTCGCCGCCGGCGGCGTTGAAGAACACCAGGTAGGTCGGCGCATTGTCCAGAAACGACGACAGCGTGCCGGCGGCCCAGAAATACATCCCCGGCCGCGGCGTGCCATCGGGCGCGGTGACGGCCGACACGATCGCGCCGAACGGCCCGTCGACCCCGGCGCGCAGCATCGCGATGACCGGGATGATGGTCAGGAAGATGCCGGCGAACAGCTTGGCGACCTCGACGATCGGGCCGAAGCTGAACTGGTTCTGCGCATGGGCCGAGGGCGGTGTCAGGTGCCACGACAGCGCGGCGATCGCGATCAGCCCGAGGTCGCGCATCAAGCCTTGCCAGGTGATCTCGGCACCGGCCAGCGTGAACGCGACGCCACCGTGCCAGACACCGCTCATCAGGATCAGCCCCGCGACGCCGGCCAGCAGCGCGAGGTTGACCGCACCCTCGATGCCGAAGCCGCGCGTGTCCGGCGTCGGGTCGACGGGGCGCGGCTCGTCCTGGCGGCAGTACCAGCGGTCGAGCAACCAGAAGATCGCGAGCAGCGTGCCCACCATGAACAGCGTGTGCGGCAGCAGGTGCACCAGCGTCCACGAGAACGCCACGCCCTGCAGGAAGCCGAGGAACAGCGGCGGGTCGCCGAGCGGTGTCAGCGCGCCGGCCGCGTTCGACACGATGAAGATGAAGAACACCACGACGTGGGCCGTGTGGCGCCGGTGGTCGTTCGCGCGGATCAGCGGGCGGATCATCAGCATCGACGCGCCGGTGGTGCCCATCACGCTGGCCAGCACCGCGCCGATCGCCATCAGCGCGACGTTCAGGCCCGGGCCGCCGTGCAGGTTGCCGCGCACGAAGATGCCGCCGGCGACGATGAAGAGCGTGGCCAGCAGCACGATGAACGGGATGTACTCGCCGACCGCAGCGTGCACCAGGCCGTGCCATGCGGCGTCGACGCCCGACTGCGCCGCCTGCGGCACGAGGTACGCGAGCGCCCACGCGGCCACCACCTTGCCCTGGTGCCTGTGCCAGAAGCCCGGTGCGGCCAGCGGCAGCAGCGCGATCGACAGCAGCAGCCCGGCGAACGGCAGGCCCCACAGCAGCTCCGGCATCAGCCGAGGAAGCGAGTGAAGCCGGCCACCGGCTCGCGCTCGGTCACCAGCGTGTTCTCGACCGCGGACGGATCGGCGACGCCGAGCGACATGCCGCACACCAGCATCTCGTCATCGCCCGCACCCAGGCGCGGCAGGATGACGCGGTGGAACTGCGTGAACGCGGCCTGCGGGCAGGTGTCGAGGCCGCGGGCGCGCGCAGCCACCATGATGTTCTGCAGGAACATGCCGTAGTCGAGCCAGCTGCCCTGCTGCATCACGCGGTCGATCGTGAACATCAGGCCGACCGGTGCGTCGAAGAACACGTAGTTGCGGCCGTGCTGCTCGTGCATGCGCAGCTTGTCGCCCTTGGTGATGCCGAGCAGGCCGTACAGGTCCCAGCCGACCTTGCGGCGGCGGTCGATGTAGGGCGAGCGCCATTCGACCGGGTAGTAGGCGTACTCCTCGTGGTGCTGCGCCGCCTCCTCGGGATCGTCGTAGAGGGCAGTGATCTCGCGCCCCAGCGCCGCCAGCGGCTCGCCGGTCAGCACGTAGACCTTCCATGGCTGCGTGTTGGTGCCCGAGGGCGCGCGCGACGCGACGCGCAGGATGTCTTCGATGGTCTCGCGCGGGATCGGCGTCGGCAGGAAGGCGCGCAACGAGCGGCGCGAGGTGATCGCCGCGTCGATGAGGGCAGTCTGCTCGGGGGTTGGCAAGCTCACGGGCGCAATCCTTCCAGGGCTTGGATGAGAACGGCCGGCAACGCGGCCGGGCGGCGCGTTTCGCGGTCGACGTAGACATGCACGAAATGGCCGCGTGCCGCGCACAGCGGCTCGCCGGCGGCGAACAGGCCGATCTCGTAGCGCACGCTGGAGCTGCCGACCTGCGCGACGCGCAAGCCGGCATCGACCATCTGCGGGAACGCGATCGGCGCGAAGTAGTTGCAGTGGGTCTCGACCACCAGCCCGATCACCGCGCCGGCGTGGATGTCGAGCGCACCGGCCTCGATCAGGTAGCGGTTCACCGCGGTGTCGAACAGGCTGTAGTAGACGACGTTGTTGACGTGGCCGTAGGCGTCGTTGTCCATCCACCGGGTCGACAGGCTCGTGAAGTGCCGGTAGGCGCTGCGCGCTTCGGGTTGCGGGCGGATCGGAGGCGTCTGGGGCATCGTCATGGCGCTGCATTGTTCCATTGCTCGCGGCTGGCCAGCGCCTCGCGCAGCGTCGTGAGCTGCACCGCGACGGTGTCGGCGATCTCGCGGCCGTAGCCGCCGGCCATGCTGACCGCGACCGGGATGCCGCGCTCGCGGGTGGCAGCGAAGACGCGGCGGTCGCGCTCGGCGAGGCCCGCGGACGTGAGCTTCAGGCGGCCCAGGCGATCGCCCTCGTGCGGATCGGCACCGGCGAGGTAGAACACCAGCCCCGGCGCGCCCTGCGCATGGCGGCGCCACAGTTCGGCGAGCGCCGCATCGAGCGCGGCCAGGTACTCGTCGTCGCGGCAGCCGTCGGGCAGGGCCACGTCGAGGTCGCTCGCCTCCTTGCGGAACGGGAAGTTGCGCTCGCCGTGCAGCGACAGCGTGAACACCGTCGGGTCGTCGCGGAAGATCGCCGCGGTGCCGTTGCCCTGGTGCACGTCCAGGTCGATCACCGCGACACGCAGCAGCGTGCGGTGCTGCCGGTGCCATTCGGCCTGCATCAGCCGCGTCGCCACGGCCACATCGTTGAAGACGCAATAGCCGCTGCCCTTGTCCGCATGGGCGTGGTGGGTGCCGCCGGCCAGGTTCGCGGCAACGCCCTCGGTGAGGGCCGCACGCGCCGCGGCGATCGTCGCGCCGACCGAGCGGCGCGAGCGCTCGACCATGCGCGGCGTCCACGGAAAGCCGATCTCGCGCTGCTCGGCCGCGCTCAGCGTGCCTTCGGACACCGCGGTGACGTAGTCGGGCGTGTGGGCCAGCGCGAGTTCGCCGTCGCTCGCCGCGGGCGCCTCCTGCAGGCACAGCCCGGGCTCGGACTCCGCGGCCTCGCGCAGCAGGCGGTACTTCTGCATCGGGAACCGGTGCCCGGTGGGCAGCGGCAGCACGAAGTGGTCGGAGTGGAAGGCTTGCATCGAGGCGCGCATCGCCGGCGCATTGTGCCGATCGGCGCCGAAATGGGTACATGCCTCTAGATTGCTGCAATGCAGCAAAAACAACTTGTAATCCTCGGATCACTCCGTATACTTCTCGCCATGGTGCAGTGCAACAAAGTCACTGTGTCAGGCGCAGTCCCCTTTTCTATCTCATGGAGATTCCACATGCTGACCGCTGAACAATTGATCGCCGCCCACAAGACCAACATCGAAACGCTCTTCGGCCTGACCGGCAAGGCGTTCG
Organism: Rhizobacter sp. P2_H3; assembly: GCF_056403355.1. NCBI lineage: Bacteria > Pseudomonadati > Pseudomonadota > Betaproteobacteria > Burkholderiales > Sphaerotilaceae > Rhizobacter > Rhizobacter sp. P2_H3. The sequence goes on from NZ_JBFUFQ010000147.1 coordinate 9,748, forward strand.
AAGGCGTCGAGAAGCTCGTCGAGCTGAACCTGCAGGTCGCGAAGACCGCGCTCGGCGAAGCCGCCGCGAACACCCAGGCCGCGCTGTCGGTGAAGGACGCGCAGGAACTGCTGGCGCTGCAAGCCAGCCTGCTGCAGCCGGCCGCCGAGAAGGCCGCCGCCTACGGCCGCCACCTGTACGACATCGCCGCCAGCACCAATGCCGACATCGGCAAGGTCGCCGAAGCGCAAGCCGCCGAAGCCCAGCAGAAGTTCATGACGGTGGTCGACACCGCCGTGAAGAACGCGCCGGCCGGCACCGAGAACGTCGTCGCGCTGTTCAAGTCGGCCGTCGCGACCACCAGCAATGCCTACGAAAGCCTGCAGAAGGCCGCCGGCCAGGCCGCGAAGGTGGCAGAAGCCAACATCGAAGCGATCAGCGCCAGCGCCGTGAAGGCCGCATCGGCCCCGAAGACCAAGCGCGCCGCCGCCTGATCTGAAAAAGGACTTGAACTTATGTCGCGACCCTTCATCTGAGAGTTACCGCGGGCCCTGCCTGCGGTCTCCCTGAAAGGTTGTCTCCTCGGTACCGCGCGAATTCTGATTCCAGGTACCTTCCGGCCCGGTGGCAACACCGGGCCGTTTTGTTTGTCAGTGCGTCTTCGCCGCGATCCGCATCTTCAGCTCGTTGATCATCGCCAGCGCGATCTCGCGCCCGGCCTGGATCGAGCGCTTGCGCGCCGCGAAATCGGCCGACGACACGTCGGCCAGCTTCGGCCGCAGCACCACGTCGGCCTCGCGCAGCTCGAAGGCATTGATGCTGCGGCTCATGATCGCGAAGGTCTGCAGCAGCATGCGCATCGGGTCGCCGGTGGCGGCACCATCCGGCACCGCCGAGATGTCGACCGCGATCACCAGCTCGGCACCCATCTGGCGCGCGAAGCGCACCGGCACCGGCGACACCAGTCCGCCGTCCACGTATTCGCGTGTGCCGATGCGCACCGGCTGGAACACCGCCGGCACCGCGCTCGAGGCGCGCACCGCGATGCCCGCATCGCCGCGCTGGAACAGCACCGGAGAGCCGTTGTCGAGGTCGGTCGCGACGATGCCGAGCGGCATGCGCATCTGCTCGATGGTCTTGCCGCCGGTGGCCTCGCGCACGAAGCGCGCCAGCGCCTCGCCGCGGATCAGCCCGCGACCGGGAAAGGCCCAGTCGGTGATCGCCGACTCGTCCATCGAATCGGCCATCGCCGCCAGCGCCAGCCCGTTCTTGCCCGACGCGTAGAGCGTCGCGACCAGGCTGCCGGCCGAGGTGCCGACCACCAGGTCCGGCTTGATGCCGTTCTCCTCCAGCACCTGGATCACGCCGATGTGGGCAAAGCCGCGCGCCGCGCCGCCGCCCAGCGCCAGCCCGATGCGCGGCGGCTTCGGCACCGGCTTGATCACGACGAGCGGCGGCGCCGACGCGGCCGAGTCCGGTGGCACGACCACCACCGGCGGGTTGCCGGCCGGCGTGGACGCGGGATTCGAGGGCGGCAGCGGCACCGTCTGGCACCCGGCCAGCAGGACGGCGGCAGCCACGGCGGCCGCACGGGCCCAGGACGAGGAAGTCAGAAAGGAAGGCATCCAGCGATTCTAGGGACGCCGGGCTTTATCCCTGTGTCGAATAAACAAGCAACGAAAATGTTCTTCCTGCTTATATATGAGCGCCCGTACAGTCGCGGGTCTCCCAGAACCGAACTCCAGGCGATGTATCAATACACCCCGTTCGACACCCAGTTCGTCAAGCAACGCGCGGCCCAGTTCCGCGACCAGCTCCAGCGCAACCTCGCCGGCACGCTGGGCGATGACGAGTTCCGCGCCCTGCGCCTGCAGAACGGCTGGTACATCCAGCGCCATGCGCCGATGGCCCGCATCGCGGTGCCGTACGGCGAGCTGAGCGCCACGCAGCTGCGCATGCTGGCGCGCATCGCGCGCGAGTTCGACCGCGGCTATGCCCACTTCACGACGCGGCAGAACTGCCAATACAACTGGATCCCGCTGCCGAAGGCGGCCGACGTGATGGACCTGCTGGCCTCGGTCAGCATGCACGGCATCCAGACCAGCGGCAACTGCATCCGCAACATCACGAGCGACTGCTTCGCCGGCGTCGCGGCCGACGAGGTCATCGACCCCCGCCCCTACTGCGAGATCCTGCGCCAGTGGAGCACGCTGAACCCCGAGTTCGCGTTCCTGCCGCGCAAGTTCAAGATCGCCGTCAGCGGCGCGAAGGAAGACCGTGCCGCGATCGCTTGGCACGACATCGGCCTGCAGCTGCTGAAGAACGAGGCCGGCGAGATCGGCTTCAAGGTGCTGGTCGGCGGCGGCATGGGGCGCACGCCGGTCATCGGCACGGTGATCAGCGAGTTCCTGCCGTGGCAGCAGATCCTCGTCTACCTCGAGGCCATCGTGCGGGTCTACAACCGCTACGGCCGGCGCGACAACATGTACAAGGCGCGCATCAAGATCCTGGTGAAGGCCGAAGGCCAGCGCTTCCTCGACGACGTGGCCGAGGAGTTCAAGAAGATCCTCGAGCTCGACAGCGACGGCACCGAGCAGATCATTCCGCAGGCCGAGTTCGACCGCGTCGCGGCGCACTTCGTGACGCCGGCCGGCGTCGCACCTGTCCCTGGCAACACGAGTGCGAACAGCCGGATCGACATCCCCGCCGACGCGCCCGCCGCCTACCAGCGCTGGCTCGAGCGCAACGTGCACCCGCACCAGCTGGCCGGCTACCGCAGCGTGACGCTGTCGCTCAAGCGCACCGGCCAGGCGCCGGGCGACGCGACCGACACGCAGATGGAACTGGCCGCCGAGCTGGCCGAGCGCTTCAGCCAGGCCGAGCTGCGCGTCTCGCACGACCAGAACCTGGTGCTGCCGTGGGTGCGCGAGAGCGACCTGTTCGCCCTCTGGCAGGCCGCGCGCGCCGCCAGCTTCGCGACGCCCAACATCGGCCTGCTGACCGACATGATCGCCTGCCCCGGCGGCGATTTCTGCGCGCTCGCCAATGCCCGCTCGATCCCGATCGCCGAGGCCATCACCGAGCGCTTCGACGACATCGACGAGCTCTACGACATCGGCGACATCGACCTGCACATCAGCGGCTGCATCAACTCCTGCGGCCACCACCACAGCGGCCACATCGGCATCCTCGGCGTCGACAAGGACGGCAGCGAGTGGTACCAGGTGACGCTCGGCGGCCTCGACGGCTCGGCGATCAGCGGCCACCAGTCGACGCCCGGCAAGGTGATCGGCCCGTCGTTCGCGGCCGACGAGGTGCCCGACGTGATCGAGGCGGTGCTCGACACCTACCGCGCGCAGCGCAGCACCGCTGCCGAGCGCTTCATCGACACCGTGAACCGCATCGGGCTCGATCCGTTCAAGACCGCGGCCAACGCCCAGCGCCGCAGCACCGCCAAGGCCTGACCATGAAATTCATCGACACCGCCCGCGACCCCTGGCGCACCATCACCGGCGAAGACGGCCCGATGGTCACGCTGACGCCCGCCCCGAACAGCCTGCTGTCGCTCGCGCAATGGCACAGCGTGCGCAGCACCTGGCCGGCCGGCATGGCCGTCGGCGTGCAGTTCCCGAACGATGCTGACATCGAGGACCTGGCCGAGGACCTGCCGCGGCTCGCGCTGGTCGTGCTGAACTTCCCGAAGTGGGTCGACGGCCGCGCCTACAGCCAGGCCCGGCTGCTGCGCTCGCGTTATCGCTATGCCGGCGAGGTGCGCGCCACCGGCGAGGTGCTGGTCGACATGATGCCGCTGCTGCAGCGCACCGGCTTCGATGCCGTGGCGCTGCGCGCCGACCAGTCGATCGAGGTGGCCGAGCGCGCGCTGAACTTCTTCCCCGGCCACTACCAGGCCGACGTCACCGAGCACCGCCCGCTGTTCAAGCGCCCGGCCGGCCAGGAGACGACCAACCGCGAGTTCAACCAGGCGGGCTCGGCGATATGAGCGCCATCACCCTCTACGCCCGCCGGACGGCCGGCTTCGACGAGCGCGTCGCGCACGCGGTGGCGGTGCTGAAGCAGGCGGCCGCCGAGCACCCGGGCCGCGTCGTGCAGGCCACCAGCCTGGGCGCCGAGGACATGGTGCTGACCGACCTGATCGCGCGCCACGGCATCCCGATCGCGATCGGCACGCTCGAGACCGGCCAGTTGCACGAGGAAACGCTCGCGCTGGTGCCGCGCATCGAGCAGCGCTACGGCCTGGCCGTCGAGGTCTACCGCCCCGAGGCCGACGCGGTGATCCACTTCGTGAAGAACCACGGCGAGCGCGCGATGTACGAGAGCATCGACCTGCGCAAGGGCTGCTGCGGAATCCGCAAGCTGGAGCCGCTGTCGCGCATGCTGGCGCAGCGCAGCGCATGGGTCACCGGCCTGCGCCGCGAGCAGTCGAACAACCGCGGCGAGGTGCCGTTCAGCGAGCCCGACGACAAGGGCCGCATCAAGTTCAACCCGCTGGCCGACTGGAGCTGGAACGACGTGTGGCAGTACATCGCGTCGAACGACGTGCCGTACAACCCGCTGCACGACCAGTTCATGCCGAGCATCGGCTGCGCGCCGTGCACGCGCGCGATCGCGGTGGGCGAGGATTTCCGCGCCGGCCGCTGGTGGTGGGAAGACGAGAAGGCGAAAGAGTGCGGATTGCACGTGCACGGGGCCGAAGAGGCCGCCGTGTCGATGATCGGAGACCGGAAATGAATGCCCCGCTGACCGTGGAACAACTGCTGCCGCAGCTCGACCACAGCCACCTCGACTGGCTCGAGGAAGAAGCCATCTTCATCCTGCGCGAGACCGTCGCCGCGTTCGAGCGCCCGGCCCTGCTGTTCTCGGGCGGCAAGGATTCGTGCGTCGTGCTGCGCCTGGCCGAGAAGGCCTTCAAGACCAAGGGTGCCGACGGCGAGTACAAGGGCCGCCTGCCCTTCCCGCTGCTGCATGTCGACACCGGCCACAAC
>NZ_JBFUFQ010000148.1:0-14640 GCF_056403355.1 Rhizobacter sp. P2_H3
CTTCGTGCACTGACTGTCGCCCACTGTTTGACCACAACGAACGAAGTGAGTGGAGGGAGTTTGGGCGACGGACCATGAAACCAGTCAGCGGAGGGTAGTCATTGCCCCGCCAGGGGCGATGACCGCACCGGCCGGCGAGCCACAGACTCCCCACCCGCGCCTTCCACACCAATGCTCCGTAGGCCTCAACCTTCAACCAGGCGATTGCGCCCGAGACGCTTCGCCTCGTACAAGGCCGCATCGGCACGCTCGACCAGTTCGAGCGCGTTGTCGCTCGGCTGCGCGTCGGTCAGGCCGAGGCTCAGCGTGACCTGCAGCCCCGGCGAGATCGCGCTCCATGGGTAGGACTGCACGGCGCTGCGCAGCCGCTCGCAGATCTCGTGCGCCGTCTCGCGCGGGGTGTCGACGAACACCAGCACGAATTCCTCGCCGCCCCAGCGGCCGAGCAGGTCGCGCGCCCGCGTCTTGTCGCCGAACAGGCGCGCCACCGTGCGCAGCACCTCGTCGCCGGCCGCATGGCCGTGGCGGTCGTTGACCTGCTTGAAATGATCGAGGTCGGCCATCGCGAGCGCCATCGGCTGGCCCTGGCCGCGCGAGCGCTCGATCAGCAGCGGCAGCGTCGCATCGACATGGCGCCGGTTCGCGAGCCCGGTCAGCGGGTCCTCGAGCGTCTCGCGGTGCAACTCGGCGGTGCGCTGCTCCAGCAGCTCCTTCTCGGCCTCCAGCTGCTGCGTGCGCAGCCGCTGCAGCTCGGCCTCGAGGCGCGAGCGCTCGCCGTCCATCAGCGCACGCTCGACATCGATGCGGTTCACCATCAGCCGCGCCTGCGCCTTGCTCTGCAGCGCCACACGCTGCATCTCGATCTGGTGGTGCGCCTCGCAGTGCAGCAGCGCCGGCTCGAACTGGCGCACGGCCTTGTAGGCGCGGTGCAGCGCCGAGTGCACGCGCATGCGCGTCGTCTCGTGGTCGAGCTGGGTCAGCGACTGCAGCGTGGCGGTGAGCTCGGTGATGGCCTCGTCGTTGCGGCCTTCGCGCAGCAGCACCTCGGCGATGTTGTGGCGCATGCGCAGCACCACCGCACGGAAACCGTTCTGCACCGCGCTCGCGAGCGCCTCCTGCAGCAATGCGCGCGCCTCGGCGTACTCGCCGGCCAGGCCGAGCGCTTCGCCGAGGTTGCCCTGCGTGACGCTGACACGGTAGACATCGCCGTGGCGGCGCGCCAGCGACAAGGCCCGCCCACCGTACTGGCGGGCCCGCTGCACCGCCTGCCGGCTCGCCTCGTCATCAGCGCGCAGCTGCGCCTGGTAGTAGGCGCTGATCGCGGTGGCGGTGAGGTTGTTCAGCGCCAGCATGCGGTCGCCATGGCCGCCGTGCTCGCGCGCCATGCCCAGCGACTGCAGCAGGAAGCTCTCGGCCTGGATCGAATCGCCGAGCCGGTCGTAGCAGATGCCAATGCGGTTCAGCGCCACGCCCATCGCGAGGCCGCGCTGGTGCGCGCGCGCCAGCTCGAACGACGCGGTGGCGTGCTTCAGCGCTTCTTCCTGCAGGCCGATCTCGCTGAACGAGATCGCCAGCAGGCACAGCGTGTCGCACTGCTCGTCGATGCGCCCGGCAGCTCTCCAGAGCGCCAGCGCCTCGCGCGCCGATTGCACCGACGGCTCGAACAGCCCGAGCCGCCAGCGGTGGTTGGCCAGCAGCGTGTGGGCACGCGCCAGTATCAGCGGGTCGCCCAGCGTGATGGCGCCTTCGAGGGCCTGTTCGGCCAGCGCGAGGCCTTGCTGGTGTTGGCCGCCATCGTGGGCGGCCTGCGAATCGGCGATCAGCCTGACGAGGCGGCGGGCTGCCGTGTCGGGGCCGGCGGGGGTGTGGTGGGGCAAGACGTGGGCGACCATGGAGGGCCCGATTGTGCGTGGCCCGGCGCAGCCGCGCCAGACGCCAAGGCGTCAGGTTCGCGACGCGCCGTCAACTCCTGCGCAACGCGTGCCGGATGCGCCAGCCGAGCAGCACCGCGATGACCGCGGCGTACACCGCGACCTCGGCGAAATTGTTCTTCGCCGCCTTCATCCAGAAAAAGTGCAACAGGCCCAGCAGCACGATCGCGTAGACGCACTTGTGCAACGCCTGCCAGCGCTTCGCCCCCAGCGCCTTGATGGCGCGGTTGAACGAGGTGGCGGCCAGCGGGATCATCAGCACGAAGGCCAGGAAGCCGACCAGCGCGAACGGGCGCTTCGGGATGTCGCGCACGATGGCATCGATGTCCAGCCCCATGTCCAGCCAGGCATACGCGAAGAAATGCAGCACGACGTAGAAGAACGCGAACAGCCCCAGCATGCGCCGGAAGCGCGCCAGCGCCGGCTGGTTCGCGATCACCCGCAGCGGCGTCACGGCCAGCGTGAGGCACAGCAGGCGCAGCGTCCAGTCGCCGGTCGAGCGGATCAGCGCTTCGGCCGGGTTGGCCCCCAGCGTGTTCATCACCGCGCCGTAGAACAGCCACGCGAACGGCAGCAGGCCGGCGACGAACAGCAGCGGCTTGGCCGCCGGATGCAGCAGCGGCGAGCGCCGGCGCGGCTGGGCGGGGGACGACAGCACAGCGGTCTTCATCGCCGGTTCGCGATCAGAACAGCTTCTTCAGGTCCATGCCCGCATAGAGCTGGCCGACCTGGGCTTCGTAGCCGTTGAACATCAGCGTCGCGCGCTTCTTCGCGAACAGGCCGTCCTCGCCGATGCGCCGCTCGGTCGCCTGGCTCCAGCGCGGGTGGTCGACGTTCGGGTTGACGTTCGAGTAGAAGCCGTACTCCTGCGCGGCCGCATGGTTCCAGGAGGTGAGCGGCTGCTTGTCGGTGAAGCGGATCTTGACGATCGACTTGCCGCTCTTGAAACCGTATTTCCACGGCACCGCCAGCCGCACCGGCGCGCCGTTCTGGTTCGGCAGCACCTCGCCGTACAGGCCGAAGGCGAGCAGCGCGAGCGGGTTCATCGCTTCGTCGAGGCGCAGGCCCTCGACGTACGGCCACGACAGCACGCGCGAGCCGAGGAAGGGCATCTGCTTCGCATCGCCCAGCGTCACGAACTCGACGTACTTTGCATTGCCGGTCGGCTCGACGCGCTTGATCAGTTCCGACAGCGAATAGCCGACCCACGGGATCACCATCGACCAGCCCTCGACGCAGCGCAGCCGGTAGACGCGCTCCTCCATCGGCGCGAGCTTCAGCAGCTCGTCGAGGTCGTAGACCTTGGGCTTCTTCACCTCGCCCTCGATCGCGACCGTCCAGGGGCGCGTCTTCAGCGAGCCGGCATTGCGCGCCGGGTCGGACTTGTCGGTGCCGAACTCGTAGTAGTTGTTGTAGCTGGTCACGTCGTTGTAGGACGTGAGCTTTTCCATCGTGATCGCGCCGGGAACGGCACTGCGCGCGCCCGGCAGCGGGGCCAGCTTGTTCGGGCGGGCTGCCTGTGCCATCGCATCGCGCGCGGCCCAGCCGGACAGCGCCGCGCCGCCGGCGCCGAGCGCCATCAGCTTCAGCAGCTCGCGGCGGCGCTCATAGACGGCGCGCGGCGTGATCTCGGACGGCACGGCATGGTCGARGCCGCGGTTCGGGCGGTGATGCATGGAAACTCCTGGGGGCGCCGAAGCGCGTTGCCGGTCAGTCGCAATTCGAGCCGGGAACCTTACAGCGGTTCCGCGCGCCCGGCTGCGTCAGGGCAATTCGCCAAAGTTCGTGTCGTCGATCACGGTGCCGAATTGCGTGTCGGAGAACAAACGCAGCGAATTGCGCGCGGTGCGCTCCCGGAAGCTCTTGCGGGCGAACAGCTTGGCCTGCGCCTCGCCGGGCAGATCGGTGATGTTGATGATGTTGCGCACGATCAACGTGTCGATCACGTCCTCGATCACGCGGACGAAATCGGCATCGAGCTTGCCGAAATCGCTGCTGACCGGGCTGTGCCCGATGAAGGCCAGCAGATCCGGATGCCCGTCCGCGATGAACTCGGTGCCGGCGCCCGGTTGGCGATGCAGGCTGTCGATCTGTCCGTCGGGTCCGCGTCGGATGTAGGGCATGGGGGCGTTCGCAGTGGCGAGTCGGATGACTATAGTCGCGCGCACGCCGGACGGAAATGAAAAAGGCCGGTCATCGACCGGCCCCTGTGGCGCGAAGCGTGAGATTGGGCGCGTTCAGCGCAGGCCGGCGATGTAGTCGGCCACTGCCTTGATTTCCTTGTCGTTCATCTTCGCGGCGACACCGGTCATCTGCGGGCTGTTCTTGCGCAGCCCGCCGCGGAAGGCCACCAATTGCGCTTCGGTGTAGTCGGCGTGCTGGCCGCGCAGGCGCGGGTACTGGGCGGGGATGCCGGCACCGGTGGGGCTGTGGCAGCCGGCGCAGGCCGGGACGGCGCGGTCGGCGATGCCGCCGCGGTAGATCTTCTCGCCGAGCGCGACCGATTCCTTGCTCTTCGCGAAACCGGGCTTCGCGTCCTTCGAGGCGTAGAACGCGGCGACATTGCGCATGTCGTCCTCGCTCAGCGTCGAGGCCATGCCCTTCATCACCGGGTTGTCGCGCTTGCCTTCCTTGAACTCGGCCAGCTGCTTGACCAGGTATTCGGGATGCTGACCCTGCAGGATCGGGTTGGCCGGGCTGCCGCGCGAACCGTCGGCCGAATGGCAGGCACCGCACACGTTGGTCGAGATCGCCTGGCCTTTCGCGACGTCGGGCTTGGCCTTCGCCGCCTCGCTCGCGGAGGCGGGCGCCGCCAGGGCGGCGGCCAACAACAGACTCGACAGCAAGGAAGCAACAGGCATCATGGCGTTCTTAGTGTGGGTTGGCTGGATGCGTTCTGACGATGCAAAACCCAGCGATTTTACAATGCAAGTTTTTGGTGCCTTCCATGACCGACGAAAACAATTCCGGTGCGCCGGCCGCTGACGCGAGCAGCGATGCGGCCGCAGCCGAGAAGCTGGCGCTGGCCTGGACGCACACCGCGCGCTTCCTGACCACCGCCAGCCAGCTGAACCAGCTGCCGCAGACCGAGCTGCCCGAGATCGCCTTCGTCGGCCGCTCGAACGCCGGCAAATCGACCGCGATCAACACGCTGACGCAGCAGAAACGCCTGGCCTTCGCATCGAAGACGCCCGGCCGCACGCAGCACATCAACCTGTTCGAGCTGGGTCCGAAGGACGCGCCGAACGCGCTGTTCGCCGACCTGCCCGGCTACGGCTACGCCGCGGTGGCGCGCGCCGCCAAGCAGCGCTGGCAGGAGGTGATGGCCAACTACCTGCAGGTGCGCCGCAGCCTGTCGGGCGTGGTGCTGATGGTCGATTCGCGGCTCGGGCTGACCGAGCTCGACCGCAACCTGCTCGAGTTCGTCGCGCCCCGCGTGGGCACCGGCGAGGTGCGCCTGCTGGTGCTGCTGACCAAGTCCGACAAGCTGAACCGCCGCGAATCGACGGCGGCGCTGGCGGCCACGCAGGCGGTGCTGGGCGAGCTGTCGAGCGAGGACGCCGACATCGGCATCGCGCTGTTCTCGGCGCTGAACAAGCAGGGCGTCGGCGACGCCGCCTGCGTGCTGCGCGACTGGATCCTCGGGTGATCGAGACCTTTGATGCGGTGCTGCCGCACGGCATCACGCTGAGCTGCCGGGCCAGCGGGCCGCGCGGCGCGCCGGCGATCGTGTTCCTTCATGGTTTTCCCGAAGGCGCCTTCGTCTGGGACGCGATGCTGCGCCATTTCGGCGACCGCTACCGCTGCATCGCGCCGAACCTGCGCGGCTACGAGCGCTCGTCCGCGCCGGCCGAGGTGGAGGCCTATCGCGCCAAGCACCTGGTGGCCGACCTGCTCGCGCTGATCGCCGAGGAGGGCGGCGGCCCGCTCGCGGCGCTGGTCGCGCACRACTGGGGCGGTGCGGTGGCCTGGAATTTCGCGGTACAGCATCCGCAGGCGCTGCAGCGGCTGGTGATCGTCAATTCGCCGCACCCCGGCGTGTTCCTGAAGGCGCTGCAGACCGATCCCCTCCAGCAGGCGGCCAGCGCCTACATGAACACCTGGAGCCGGCCCGAGGCCGAGGCGGAGCTCGAGGCCGGCGATTTCGCGCGGCTGTGGGCGGTGTTCGCGCACATGGGGGCCGAAGACCCGGCGCGGCCGGGCGGCGGCTGGCTGACGCCGGCGCTGAAGGAGCAGTACCGCGCGGTGTGGCGCCACGGCTTGACCGGCGCGCTGAACTACTACCGCGTGTCGCCGCTGCGCCCGCCGACCGGGCCCGATTCACCGGTGCTCGCGCTGAAATTCCCGCCGGAGTTCGTCACCGTGACGGTGCCGACGCACGTGGTGTGGGGCGAGGCCGACGTGGCCTTGCCGGCCTCATTGCTGGACGGCCTGGAGGCCTTCGTGCCCAAATTGACGCTGACCCGCGTGCCGGGCGCCACGCACTGGATCGTGCACGAACTGCCGGCGCTGGTGGCGGCCGAGATCGAGGCGGCGCTGGTTCGGTGAGGCGGGCCGAGCGCCGGGCCGCCCCAAGCCGGCCCGCGTCCCCTCGGGGGACCGCTCGACGGACTCGTCGAGCGAGGGGTTGTCATACCACCACGTAGCGGCCTTCGAGGAGTTGCGAGGCCGACTGCAGGTGCTCGCGCAGCATCGGGAACAGGTCCGACGACGACTCGGTCGCATAGATCTGCCGGGCCCGGTGCGCCGGCGAGTAGCCGATGTTCACCAGGCAGGCGGCCGGCCCGCTGCAGTACTCCAGCAGCTCCGGCCCGATCAGGTGGACCGCCCAGCCTTCCGACGATTCGACGCCACCGTCGCTGATCCGCATCAATTCACTGTCCGTCATGTGCGCCTCACCCAAACTGCCTGCCAACCTCTCTGAACCTGGAAGCCAGTTTAGGAAGCGCCTCCCGGCTTGACACCCCCCCGAACGCGGCAGGACCAACGCCGCCGCGTCGGATCCGTCACGGTCGGCCGATGAACAGGTAGAGCCCGGCGGCGCCGCGCGGCGCGTAGGTCACGCCGAGGTACAGCGGCCCGATGCCGGTGTCCGCGCCGACGAACAGGCTCATGCCGTTGCGCAGGTCGTTCAGCTTCATCTGGCTGCTGAAGTCCCACGCGTTGCCGGCCTCCAGCGAGCCGCCGGCGAACAGCCCGCGCGTGAACACCGGCGCGTAGTCCAGCCGCTGGTAGTACACGAGCCGCCCGAACGCCAGGTAGTTGCCCTCGATCTGCCCCGGCAGGTAGCCCGACATCTGCTGGAAGCCGCCGAGCGTGTAGCGGCCGAGCCCGGCGATCGAGCGCTGGTCGGCATGCTGCACCCGCACGAGCGCGTTCAGCGTGTGCCGTCCCCACGTGCCCACCGCCGAGCCCTCGGTCTCGACCCGCGTGAAGCGGTCGGAATCGCTGCCGGTCACGCTGTCGCTGCGCCGGCCGCTGACCACTTCGCCCTGCAGGCGGTAGCCGTGCAGCGGGAAGTTCGCGAAGTCGAGCTGGTCGACCACCACGCCGACCCGCAGGCCGGATTCGTCGATCGTCACCGTCTCGCGCGGCCCGCTGTAGTCGCTCGACAGGATCTCCGGCTCGTTGCGCAGCGTCAGGTGCGTGAGGCCGATGCGGAGCTCGCCGAACTGGCCCCAGGGCTGGCCGAGGTCGATGCCGAAGCGGCCGGTCGAGCGGTTGAAATGCCCGCGCTCGTCGCCGGTGGCGCCGTTGTAGACGGCAAGCTTTCGGCGTTCGGCCTCGCCGTAGCCGGCCACGAACCAGTCGTTGGAGATCCCCAGCGTCCAGTTCAGCGGGTGATAGAGCTCGGAGAACAGCCGTGGCACCTCGCCGATCTGCACGCGGTTGCGCCACTCGGTGCCGTTCGCGTCCAGCCAGTGGCGGTTGTGGCTGATCTTCAGGTTGAAGGCGCTGCGCCCGGTGAAGTCGGTGTTCAGGTCGAGCCCGACGCGGAAGTAGTGCGGCCCCCAGGGCTTGTCCTCCAGGTCGAAGACCAGTCCGTCGCCGCGGTCGGTCGACACCAGCTCGTAGTCGGCGCGCACGTAGTCGCCGCTGGCGGCCAGGCGGCGCGCATCGCGCTCGGCCTTGGCCGCATCGAAGGGYTGGCCGGCGGTCGATTCCATCTGCGCCGCGAAGCGCTTCGGATTGGTCAGGCCGCTGCCCTCGAACTCGACGAACGCGAGCGTCGCCTGCGGTGGCGCCTCGCGCGGGTGGCCGGCCTTCCATTGCGCATACGCGGTCTCGTCGAGCGACAGCGCGGCCAGGCGCGCCGCGAGCTGGGCGGCCCCCTGCTCGCCGAGCGCGATCAGCTCGCGCGTCTTGTTGAAATCGCCCGAGGTGATCTCGCCCAGCTGCGGCGAGATCAGCAGGTCGCGCCCGCCGAGCGAGGCCAGGCTGCGCTGGACGTTCTGCTCGGTCAGGATGTTGATCATCTGGCCGGTCAGGCCGCCCACCGAGCCGAGCGTCTTGCGCGGGGCCAGCGGCGTGCCGATGTTGACGGCGATCACGATGTCGGCGCCCATCGCGCGCGCCACGTCGACCGGCACGTTGTCGACCAGGCCGCCGTCGCCGAGGATGCGGTCGTCGATCTCGGTCGGCGGGAAGACGCCGGGCACGCTCATGCTGGAGCGCAGCGCGAGCGCGAGGTCGCCCTGTCTCAGGATCACCGCGCGGCCGTCTTCCATGTCGGTGGCGACGGCGCGGAACGGGATCGGCAGCCGGTCGAAATCGCGCACCGAGCGCACCGGCAGCGTGTAGCGCCGCAGCAGCGTCTCGAGCCCGCGGCCCGACAGCGCACCGAGCGGCGCGCGCAGCTCGCCGTCGCGCATGCCGAACTCGATCAACGGCGAGATCTCGAAGTCTTCTTCCTTGCGCCGCTGCGACAGCAGCTGGCGGTCGACGCGGTTCGCGAACACCGCATCCCAGTTGACCTTCAGCAGCTCGCGCTCCAGCGTGTCGGCGTCCATGCCGCTCGCATACAGGCCGCCGATGATCGCGCCCATCGAGGTGCCGGCGATCACGTCGACCGGGATGCGCTCGCGCTCCAGCACCTTCAGCACGCCGACGTGCGACAGGCCGCGTGCGCCGCCGCCGGACAGCACGAGGCCGATGCGCGGGCGGGTGGGCTGTGGCGTGGGGGGTGATGTGGGGGGCGGCGCGGCGGTCTGCGCCAGCGCCGAAGCGCACAGCGCGATCGCGAGCAGGCCCGGCCAGGCCCGCAGCCTTGCGGTTGCCATGCGAGCGCTCAACGCAGCGTCGCGAGGCTGCGCAGCATGCCGTCGACCGCGCGCTGCACCAGCGAGTAGTCGGACAGCGAGACCAGCAGGTCGGCGGTGCGCAGCCGCTCCAGCGCGCGCAGCGTCACCGAGTGCGTGCTGTCGGGCTGCTCGCCGGCGAACAGCAGCAGCTGCCCGCTGTCGCTGCGCCACAGCAGCTGCAGGTGGCTCCAGCGGCCGAGCAGGAACATCCGGTAGTGCCGCCCGATCGCCATCGCGTTGACCCAGGCGGCTGGGTCGTCGCCACCCGCGGGCGGGCCGCTCGGCAGCCACTCGGCGGGCACGGTGTCCATCGAGCCGAGGTCGATCAGCGAATCGCTGAACGGCGCGCCGGTCTCGGGCACCGGCTCGACGGTCTCGTCGCGCATGCGGCGCACGATCTCCTCCGGCGTCGGCTCGGGCTGCGCGGCGGCGGCTGCGGGCCGGGCGCGCGGTTTCATCGCCTCGCTGTGGATCTCGACCAGCTCGTCGAGCACGGCCTGCTGTTCGTCGGCCGGCAGCGCGATCAATTCCATGCCGGCCCGCAGCTCCTTCAGCAGCCCGGGCAGCAGGCCCAGCAGGCGCAGCCGGCTCTGCGGATGGTCGGGCAGGCGCAGGCTCCACAGCAGGTGGTCGGTCGCCTTCAGCACCCGCTGGCTGGATTCGGCCTCCTCACCGTACAGCGTGAACGATTCGGCCAGCACCCGCGCCCACGCGCCGGTGACGAAGCGACGGATCACCGGCGTCGTGCGGATCGGCGCCATCTGCTCGGTCAACCGGTGCGACAGCTCGCGTTGCAGCCGCTCGCGCTGCTCGGCCATCACCAGCGTCGCGATCGCGCCGCGCGCGGCCACCTGCGCATCGCGCAGCTGTTCGGCGATGGCGGCGTCGACGCGCGCGAGGCTGCGGCGGTACAGCGCGGCGTCCTGCACCGGCTCGGCGAGCATCTCGTCGACCAAGCGGTCGCAGAACGACAGGAAATGCGCGAGCCGCGGGTCGCCGGACTGCGGGTAGCCGACGGCGGCGCCGGCAATGCGGTCCATCAGCTGCCACACCGGGTGCTCGTGGACCTCCATCATCTTCGGGTCGCGCAGCGCGACGCGCAATGCCGACACCTGCAGGCGGCCCATCAGCGTGCGCAGCGGCTGCGGCAGCATCGGGTCGCCGAGGATGGTCTCGAACAGCCGCGACAGCAGCTCGATGATCTGGCGCTCGATCGTCTCGTCGGCGGCGCTGAGCAGCGAGCCGCGGAATTCGGCCAGCCGCGACGACGGCGTGCCGGCGCGGTCAGCGCCATCGGCGGCTTCGGCAGCGTCGCCGCCGCTGCGCTCCGGCAGGCGCGAGAGCATCGCCTCGATGCGGGCCAGGGCCTGCTCCAGCGCCGGGCCGAGCGTGGCGCCACGGCGGCCCGGGGTGGAGGGCGCGGAGGAGGTTGCGGGCAGGCCACCCGGCATGCTGCGCACCAGCCCTTCGAGCGCGCCGGGCATCGTCACGTCGACCTCCGGCTTGCGCGCCGCGCCGGCGCCCGGTGCCAGCACGACGGTGCGGTAGATGCTCGGCTCGACCCCTTGCGATTCGAGGCGCGAGCACGCAGCGGCCCAGGCCATGCGCAGCAGCGGCGTCATCGCGGCGGAGGCCACGCGCAGCAGGATGGCCTGCTGCACCGGCTTGTCGGTCACTTCGCCGGCGGCGTCCCACAGCGCGTGGGCGTAGGCGAGCGGGCGCAGCGGGTTCGACTCGGCGGTGGTGTGGGCCTGGCCGCGCAGCGTCGACGTGAAGGTCTGCAGCTCGCGCAGCTCCCATTCGGTGCCGGTGTCGATCTGCTGCACCGCGCGCGAGATCTCGATGTCGGACTCGACACGGCCTTCGTCCATCAGCTGCAGGCCGGACAGGCTGCTCGGGCCGGACGGGGCCGCGGTGGCGTTGGCGGTGGGCTCCAGCTCGGCCAGCACGCGCTGGCGCAGCGCGTCGACGAAGCTGCGCTGGAAACGGCCGGCGTGCTGCTGCAGCAGCTCGACCAGATCGAAGTGGTGCTGGCGCTCGCTCGCGAGCAGCTGGTCGCGCGGGCGGCGCAGTTGCTCGACCACCGCCGCCATGGTGCGGGCGATCAGGTCGGGTGCGCGGCCCAGTTCATCGTCGATGAAGCGCTTCAGCAGGGGGGCGGTCGGCATGGCGATATTGTGCCGCCCGCGGCCAAGGGGTGGCCTTCCAGGTGTGCAATGAAAAAGGGCTGCCGAAGCAGCCCTTTCGAGGTAGGCGAGGTGCCTGGACTTACATGTCCATGCCCATGCCGCCCATGCCACCCATGCCGCCACCGGGCATGCCGCCGCCACCGGCGCCGGCTTCTTCCTTCGGAGCCTCGGCGATCATCGCCTCGGTCGTCAGCATCAGCGAGGCCACCGACGCGGCGTTCTGCAGCGCGGTGCGGGTCACCTTGGTCGGATCCAGGATGCCCATCTCGATCATGTCGCCGTAGGTGTCGTTGGCTGCATTGAAGCCGTAGTTGCCCTTGCCGTTCAGCACGGCATTGACGACCACGCTGGCTTCGCCGCCGGCGTTGTAGACGATCTCGCGCAGCGGCGCTTCGATCGCGCGCAGCACCAGCTTGATGCCGGCTTCCTGGTCGGGGTTGTCACCCTTGATGGCGCCAGCCGCTTGCTTGGCGCGCAGCAGCGCGACGCCACCACCGGCCACGATGCCTTCTTCGACGGCGGCACGGGTTGCGTGCAGCGCATCTTCGACGCGGGCCTTCTTTTCCTTCATCTCGACTTCGGTCGCGGCGCCGACCTTGATCACGGCAACACCGCCGGCCAGCTTGGCCACGCGCTCTTGCAGCTTTTCACGGTCGTAGTCGCTGGTGGCTTCTTCAATCTGCACGCGCACTTGCTTGACGCGGGCTTCGATGTCGGCACCGGCACCGGCGCCGTCGATGATGGTGGTGTTTTCCTTGCCCACTTCGATGCGCTTGGCCTGGCCCAGGTCGGCCAGCGTGACCTTCTCGAGCGTCAGGCCGACTTCTTCGGCGATGACCTTGCCGCCGGTCAGGATCGCGATGTCTTCCAGCATGGCCTTGCGGCGGTCGCCGAAGCCCGGGGCCTTGACGGCGACGACCTTCAGGATGCCGCGGATCGTGTTGACCACCAGGGTCGCCAGCGCTTCGCCTTCGACTTCTTCAGCGATGATCAGCAGCGGACGGCCGGCCTTTGCCACTTGCTCCAGCACCGGCAGCAGGTCGCGGATGTTGCTGATCTTCTTGTCGAACAGCAGGATGAACGGGTTGTCCAGCAACGCCGATTGCTTCTCGGGGTTGTTGATGAAGTACGGCGACAGGTAGCCGCGGTCGAACTGCATGCCTTCGACGACTTCGAGTTCGCTCTCGAGCGACTTGCCGTCTTCGACGGTGATGACGCCTTCCTTGCCGACCTTGTCCATCGCGTCAGCGATGATCTTGCCGATGGTTTCGTCGCTGTTGGCCGAGATCGAGCCGACTTGCGCGATTTCCTTCGAGGTCGTGGTGGCCTTCGAGGCCTTCTTCAGCTGCTCGACCAGGGCCGTGACGGCCTTGTCGATGCCGCGCTTCAGGTCCATCGGGTTCATGCCGGCGGCCACGTACTTCATGCCTTCGCGGATGATGGCCTGGGCCAGCACGGTGGCGGTGGTGGTGCCGTCACCGGCGATGTCGCTGGTCTTGGAAGCGACTTCCTTGACCATCTGCGCGCCCATGTTCTGGAGCTTGTCCTTCAGCTCGATCTCCTTGGCGACCGAGACACCGTCCTTCGTGACGGTGGGGGCGCCGAACGAGCGCTCGAGGACCACGTTGCGGCCCTTCGGGCCCAGGGTCACCTTGACGGCGTTGGCGAGGATGTTGACACCCTCGACCATGCGTGCGCGGGCTTCGCCGCCGAAGACTACGTCTTTTGCTGCCATGTTCTTTTCTCCGAATTCAGTGTTGAGGTGCTAGAGCCAGTGCCGGGAGAATCACTTCTCGACCACGGCGAAGAGGTCTTCTTCGCGCATCACCAGCAGTTCCTTGCCGCCGTCCTTGACGACCTGGCCGCTGTACTTGCCGAACAGCACGCGGTCGCCGACCTTGACGTTCAGGGCCACGAAGTCGCCCTTCTCGTTGCGCTTGCCCGGGCCGATGGCCAGGACGATGCCTTGCTCGGGCTTCTCGGTGGCGGCGTCGGGGATGACGATGCCGGAAGCGGTCTTGGTTTCTGCTTCAACGCGCTCGACGATCACGCGGTCGTGCAACGGGCGAAATTTCATGGCTTCTCCTTGATGTCTCAAATGGGACTTCTGGTGGGCAACGAGGCAAGTTGGCGCTCATTGACTTGGCAGAACATCGGCACCCGAAGGCACCTGGATGTCGTTAGCACTCAAGGTGGATGAGTGCTAGCAGATCAGAATTATAGGGGCAGGGCGTGACGGTTCAAGAGGGGGGTCTTTGGAGAGACCGTGGGGGCGCCCGTACGCAGGGAGCGGTTCAGCCAGGGGCCGCTGGATCGAAGAAGCGCCGGGCCAGTCCATCACGACCCGGGTAGAACTGGAAGAAGGGCCGCGCCTGCTCGATGGTGAGCGCCACCGCCGGGTGCGCGACGAGCCGTTCGAAGTAGGCCGCGAGTCGCGCGTGCTGCGGCGGCAGCGGCAGGTAGGTCAGCGCATAGAACAGCGCCGGCGCCGCGGCGCAATCGGCCAGGCTGAAGGCCTCCCCGGCCACCCAGGTGCGGCCCTCGAGCTGGCGGTCGAACATCGCATAGGCGGTCGACAGCGTGTCGCGCGCCTGGCTCACGTTGCGCGCATCGCGTTCGCCCTCGGGCCGCAGGCGGTCGGCGGTGAAGGCCTGCATCGGCAGCATCAGGTACAGGTCGGACAGGCGATCCCACAGGCGGACCTCGAGCGCGGCCTCCGCATCCTGCGGGATCAGCGTACGGCCCGGGCGCGCGTGATGGCGCTGCAGGTGCTCCATGATGATGCTCGTCTCGCCGATCGGCCGGCCCCGGTCCTCCAGCAGCGGCATCTTGCCGAGCGGCCACCGCGCCAGTATGGCCCTGCGAGGGGCAGCCGCGCTATCCTTGCGCCACCTTCACCGCATCGACTCACAACCATGCTGATCGCGATCGTCGGCGGCGTGCTGGCCGCCCTGGGTTTCCTGTCCGCCGTCGCGCTGGTCGCGGCGCCCCTGGGGATGTCCGCGGCGCCGCCGGGCCTGACGCTGTGGGTGCTGTTCCCGCTCTTCACGCTGCTCGGCTACGCCCTGGTGGTGGCCGGCAGCCGCGATCCGGCCGTCAAGCTGCCGACGCTGGCGCTCGCGGTGCCGCTGCTGCTGCTGGCCCTGGTGGCCGCGATCGCGCTGGTGATCGGCGCGGCCGGGCTGCGGCCCGTCGGCGACCAGGGCGGCACCGCCCCGC